>CAYZCS010000007.1:0-26494 GCA_964476895.1 uncultured Candidatus Saccharibacteria bacterium
TCGCCATTTCGGAACGATCTCGTTCCTGAGCCTCTTCGCCATCCCGTTCTCGGTGGGGGCGCTGCGTAAACGTTCCGTGCGCGCCGGGCTGGGAACGGCGTTTTGGGCCGGGCCGGTACGGTTGGCGCTTACCCAACACATCACCTGGTCGGTGAACTCGGTCTGCCATGTGTTCGGCAGCCGTCCGTTCGGAATCAACCGGAAGACCGGGCGGAGCACCAACAACTGGGTGGTCGGCCTGCTGGCCTGGGGAGAGGGATGGCATCATAACCATCACCAGGATTCCCGGTCCGCTCGGCACGGCATATTTCCCGGTCAGTTCGACCTCTCGTGGCGCGTCATCAAGGCGTTCGAGAAACTCGGATTCGTCTGGGACGTACAGGAGCCAAGCCAGGGGCAAATCCGGCACTGGTTGGCTGAAGCTTCGGCCACCGAGGATGCCCGGCAGCTCTCCGGAACATCCGCCGCCTAGTCGACCTGTCATAAGGCCCGGAAGGTGTCTGCACATGCAGTCATACCTTCCGGGCCTTTATTCTTTTCGAACGGTTCCGGTGGGCAATGCTGGACTCGAACCAGCGACCTCCGCAATGTGAATGCGGCGCTCTAGCCGACTGAGCTAATTGCCCGAGGTGCGACGAACCTCATTATTATACCCGGCAGCTTCTTCGGGCCCAGGTCAATCGAGGAACGTGGCGTAGAACGTCTTGCCGGCCTCCGACAGCGTCAGCCGGATCGTGTCGGGATGGTGCCACCAGGAACGCCGGGCCCAACGGCTGTCCGTCGCCGGATAGGTCAGGAACGAGACCTGATCACCGAACGTATCCTCGAACGTCACCTTCACCCGGCGGGCGTGGTAGGGCGACGTGACCAGGATCGCGGAACGGATGTTCTGCGCTTCGAACGTCGGCTTCAGGAACTCGGCATTCTCTTTCGTCGTGCTCGACTGCTCCTCGATGATCGTCGCGGATCGGGGCACCCCGGATTCGATCGCCAGTTGCTGCATCACCCTGGCGTTCGAGGTCCCGCGGTCCGCCGCGGCGCCGGAGAAGATCAGTTGCGGCGCCAGTTCCCGGTGCCATAACGAGATACCGGTCTCCGCCCGCGACTCCGTTTCTCCGCCGGACACCACGACGATCGCGTCAGTCTTCCGCAGCTCGTCACGCGGCGCGATGAACCAGCCCAGCCCGATCGTCGCCAGCATGACCGTGGCGACGAATACGACGAGTATCAACGTAATTCGGCGCAACCAGCGGTTCATATACGGAACGTCCAGAACTTGTTACCGGCGAAGTTCGAGAGCACGACCAGGCCGTTGGCGATCACCTGCGCGGGAAATGCGTGCAGTCCGACGACCTCGACCAGGAGCACCAGTCCGGCCAGGTTGAGCGAGAGTCCGATCGTCTGGACCGTCGCGAACTTGGCGAGCTTCCGGACGCGGTGTACCCCTGCCCGGAACGTCCAGATCCGGTTCAGCGTGTAGCTGTTCAGCGTAGCGACGACGAAGGCGATGATCGCCGCGACGATGTAGAAGACGCCGAACCAGAGCAGGGCACCGTACACCGCGAAGTTGATGGCGGTGGTCATCAGGCCGACCAGTACGAATTTCACGAACTGGCGGGCGTGTCGGTCCTGGGTCAGCATGGCGATGTTCATGGTTACGGCGCGGTTTCCGGCTCGAATTCGGCCGGCCGAACCTTTCCATCATATCGCACGACGACCCGCTTCCGTTCGAACCGGAGCACCGCCTCGCGGGGAAGGATCAGCTCCCGCGCCGCGGGGCGCCATAGCGGCGGTACGATATGTAATTTCACGAGGAAGTGCCCCTCGGTTTCGATCGTACATTCCTTGACCCGTCCCAGCCGCTTACCGGACTCTGAGACCGCGACAGTGCCGAGCAGCCGCATCGGTCGTTCGAGCAGCGGCTTGATCGCCGGCAGGTCGTCGGCGGCCTGTGCGACATCCGCACCACTGGCACCGACCGCGCCCTCAAGATACGAGGAAACGTCCACGGTCGAGAGCAGGTGCTTCGGCCGTTCCTTCAGACGGTATGCCACGATCTTGCCCCGTGCGGCATCGAAGACCGGCCCGTCGATCGTGCCGAGCGGCGTACCGTCCGGCATCGCGATGACCGGCCGTCCGATGATCTCGGTAAGCAGGAGCAGCATGCCCTTATTGTATCGGTTACGGCAGCCGGGGCAGCCATCCGGATCAGGATCCGGCCGGTGTCGCCAACCGGAGCAGTTGCTCCCGGTTTCCCTTGGTGCCCCTGACCGGAGACGGCATAGTCTCCTCGACCGTCCAGCCATGCTTCGACAACCACGCCGTCAGGTCTCCGAGTGCGGTCATGATCGTGTCCGGATTCCTGATCACGCCCTTGCCGCGGCTGGCCTCCGCACGGCCGACCTCGAATTGCGGTTTGAAAAGGGCGACTACCGGGCTTTCCGGCGGCAGCAGGGCGGCGGTGGCCGGCAGCACGTCGCGAAGGCCGATGAAACTGACGTCGATGACCGCCAGGTCCGCCGCCTCCGGCAGCTCCCGGAGATTCCGGATGTCGGTCTCTTCCAGCACGGTCACGCGGGGGTCTTTCCGGAGCTTCCAGTCGAGTTGCCCGGTACCCACATCCACGGCCACGACCTTCCGGGCGCCGCGCTCGAGTGCCAACTGGGTGAAACCGCCGGTCGAAGCACCGACATCGAGCACGACGCGTCCTTCGATCCCGATCGGCCAAGCGTCCAGGGCGGCGGCCAACTTGCCGGCCGCACGGCTCACGTACGGACGTTTTTCGTCACTGGCCACGGGTGCCGTCTCGTCGACGGGCTGGCCGGGCTTATGGACCGGTGCATCACCGACCCTCACGGTACCGGCCATGATCAACGCCTGGGCCTTGGTGCGGCTGACGCCGAGCGCGTCCGCGACGTGTGCATCGGCTCGGCGCTTCTTCATCGGCGGGAAACGGGGACGGTATCGGACACGCCGGCCTTGAGTTTCTGGGTATCACCGCTTCCCAGTTCGACCGAGAACAGCGCCCGGCCACGGTCGTCATCCGCGATCACCAGGACGTGCCCGTAATCCCGATCCCATCCGGCGAGGACGGGGTTCTTGAGCGAGCCGAAGGTCTTCACCGTACCGTCCTTGAAAAGCGCGAGGGCCGGCTTGCTGCCCCGCACCAGCACCGTCGCGTCAGACTCCCGATTCAGGAGGTAGGAATGGGTCGGCTGTGTCTGGGTGAAGCTCTGTTCCTCATCGTTCTCCAGCGTCCGGATGACCAGCAGCGCGCCGCCGCGGTCCTGCGCGCGGAGGAAGTTCAGCCGGGAGCCGTCCAGGGAAAGGGAGGCGTCGTACTCGTTACGTGGCGTGTTCACGACGGCTTTCGTCCCGCCGGTGATCGCGTTGGCGACGTGGATGTCGTGATTACCTTCCGCGACCTCGATCTGGAAATAGAGCGTGACCCCATCCGGCGCCCAGACCAGCCCGCCGGGACCTTCCGGCGTCGCAACCCGCTGCACGTCGCCGCTCGTGGTGTCGGCGACGAAGATAGACCGCTCGGCCGGGATCGCCAGGCGTTTCCCGTCCGGCGACCAGGCCGCCGGCCAAGTACCGGGGAGGTTCGAGGCGATGGTCGCGACTTCCCGGGTCGCGATGTCCACGACCTTCAGCTTGGAGCGATTCCGCGTCTCATCGGAAGCGCCTTCCTCGTTGGAATAGAAGGCGATCTTCTGGGTGGCACTGGAGAACGCCACTCCGTAATCGTCGAAGACGGAACTGACGAGCTGGTCGTCCCGGTCACGTTCGACGGAACGGAGGTAGATCTGTCGCTTGCCGATGTCGCCCTTGGCGTACGCGACGGCGAACTCCCGGGTTTCCGGCGCCGGGGCGTCGGGAAGCGGTTCGAAGGACGGCAGCGGCTCGGGAGCCGGCGTAGCCGACGGCAGGGCGGTCGGGACCGACCGTAACGATTCGCTCTCCGCCGTCGCGGCGGGTGACGGGTACTGGATGGATTCCGGCGGCGCCAGCTGGGCGACCGGTCCGAGCCGGTTCCGAAGGTCGGTCCGGCCGGCCGGTGACGGCTCGGGAGTCTGCTCCCTGATCCGGACGGTGAGCACGCCGACGTCCACGTTGGCCGTGGCCAGCGGCCGGGCACGCTGTCCGAACCGTTCGTTCGAGAGGCCGCGCGGCGTCTCGGTGCTCTCCGGCGCAGGGGTCGGTGTCGGCACCGGTTCCGGCTGGCGGTCGCGCAGGTAGAGGATGCCGGCGATAATCGCCGCCAGCACCAAAGCGGCCAGTATCCCGTACGTGACTTTCTTCCAGCGCGGTAATTCTCTGTGTGTCATATGCCCCTCGCAGGTTCATTCTACGCGGGAGCGGCCCGGACTACACGCGTTGGCAGCCGGTCCCGTTACGCGCGTTCGACGTAGGTGCCGGTGCGGGTGTCGACGCGGATCCGGTCGCCCGGCTGTACGAAGAGCGGGACGTTCACGACGGCGCCGGTCTCGAGCGTCGCCGGCTTCGAGCCGCCGCTGGCCGTGTCGCCCTTCAGGCCCGGATCGGTTTCCGTTACCGTGAACGCCGCCTTGATCGGCAGCTCCACGCCGATCACCGAATCGCCGTGGACGAGCAGTTCCGTATCCATGCCCTCGGTGAGGAACTCGGCCTGCTTGCCGAGCGTCTCGGCCGGCACGGCGTGTTGCTCGTAAGAGCCGGTATCCATGAAGGTCAGCGTGTCGCCCTGGCGGAAGAGGAACTGTCCGGCCCGGGTGGAGAGTGCGGCCGGCTTCACCTTTTCGCTTCCTTGGAACGTCTTCTGGAGCGTCGCGCCGGTCTTCAGGTTCTTGAGCTTGGTCCGGACGATCGCCCCGCCACGTCCCATCTTGGAATGCTGGTATGACAGCACCACGTACGGCTCGCCGTCGAGTTCGATCTTGGTATTCGTCTTAAGATCGGTGATTCCGAGCATCAGCGCGAGGTATACGGCATCAGCGCGGCCAGGCGTGAGCGCTTGATCGCCCGCGCGACCATGCGCTGGTGCTTGGCGCAGTTGCCGGAGCGCCGTCGGGAATCGATCTTCCCGTACGGACTCACGAACCGCGACAGCAGCCGGACGTCCTTGTAGTCGATGACGTCCAGTCCCTTGCTGCAAAACAAGCAGCGCTTATGCTTTGGTCGTTCGGCCGCCATTAGAAGGGAATGTCATCCAGCGACGGGTCTTCGCCCGATTCGCCCTTATCTTTCTTCTCTCCCTGCTTGCCGCCGTCCTTGCCAGAATCACCCGCCTGCGATGCCTCGGCCTCGGTCGGCTGGGCCGGGGCTTGGCTGGCCGCCGCGCCGCCTGCCGCCGCGCCACCGCCTTGGCCACCCTGTCCACCGCGCGAATCCAACAGGATCATGTCATCGGCGACGATCTGCGTCTTCGAACGCTTCGACCCATCCTGGGCTTCCCAGGTGTCCGTCTGTAGCCGTCCCTCGAAGTAGGCGCGCCGGCCCTTGGCGAGGTACTGGTTGCAGATCTCGGCGAGCTTGCCCCAGACGACGACGTTGTGGAACTCCACCGCTTCTTGCGTCTCACCCTGTTGGTTCTTCCATTGGCGGTTGGTCGCGACGCCGAAGTTCGCCACCTGCTGCCCGTTCGGGGTGCTGCGCAGCTCGGGGTCCCGTGTCAGGTTCCCGATGATCATCGCCTTGTTGAGATCTTTGGCCATGGTGCCTCCGATTAATTAATCCTTTTGATCCTTGAGTTGCGCTTCGAGCGCGGCTTCAAGTTCCTGCTTGGTCGCCGCTTTCTTGGCAGGCTTTCGCTCCGTGGTTTCTGCATCCTTGCCTGTGTCGGCAGGGGCGTCCTGCTTCGCGGCCGGTTTCGCCGAAGACTTGGCGGTCTTCCGCATCTCTTCAGGCACTTTCACCTTGGCGGCCTCCTTGCTTTCCTCGACGGCCGTCGTCACCTGGGTGATTTGTCCCGGCTCGGGGACCTCTTCGGCGACCAGGAGCACGGTGCGGACGATCTCGTCCATCACGTTCAGTCGCCGGGTGAGTTCGTTCACCTGGTCGGCCGGGAGTTCGCAGTGGAGGAGCGTGTACCAACCGTGATCCTGCTTGGCGATGTCGTAGGCGAGCTTGCGGCGGCCGAGCGCGTTTTGCTCTTTGGCCTTGCCGCCGAGTTCGAGCAGCATGGCGCCGACCGCATCGGCGACCTTGGCGGCCTCCTGTTCGGTCTTATCACCGGCGACAATGAAGAGTAGTTCGTACGTTCTCATGCTTCTCGTGGACTATCGTCCCGGTTGCCCGGGAGAAAAGCTCGTAGCTCTGAGTCTACGGTCGCGCTACCGGAGCGTCAAGGAGCGAAGCATGATTATGGTAGCTTGCTAAGTAGCGTTTGTCAAACCCAGCCCGCTCTGCGAAGATAATGGGCTCCTCGAAGAACCTCCTCATGACTTCCCTCATGGATTCCGAACGCGAGAACGGGTCGAGGCCATTGACGCCCGACCGGCTTCAAGAAGTGGCGGGCGGGCTGGTGGAACACGAGACGATGGAGCGGGTGCTGGCCGACACGCATTGGGACTACCAACGTCGGGATACGAGCGCCGGAACCGCATACGTGTTCGCCCGTCCGGTCTCGTTGCTCGAATCGATGCGGATCAACCCGGCGGATTACCAGAACCATCGTCACACACTGGGAATCAGCGAAACGGACGGGGAAATGCGCCTGACCTACCTGGTGCTGCGTGACGTGCATTCGAATGAACTCGGCATGCTTCCGAGGATCGAGTCCGCGTTGCGTGGTCGCGGTCGGATCACCCGTCGTGACTTCTCGGACGACGAGCTGGCGTTCGTCGACCGCATCTGGCTGCCGAGCGCCGAGATCGGCGAAGCCCTGGGAATCAGCACCGGTCACGCAGAGGCGAAGGTCACGGACATCCTCCGCCCGCGCCGCTTGGCCAACCGAACGGAGCTGCTGACCCTCGGGCTCAAGGAGGGATTCCTGAACCCCGATCTGGAAGCATGGCGCCGTCCGGTCGGGCTGTCGCCCTTGCAAGCTTCCGTGCTGCGCCGATCACACCTTGAGATAGCGCCCATGGCCCATGAGCTAGGAATAAAGACCAAGTCCGCCAGTAACGCTCTTGCCCAGTGTTATCGGAAGACCGGGGCCCGGATTCGCAGAGAGCTGATCCTGATCGGGTTGGCCAACGGTCAGTGCTGCTTGGATGAACTGCCGACACCGGAAATGGAACCCAAGCTCACCTCCTTAAGACAGGAGATGCTGGCTCTGGTCGACCGATCGTACGAAGCCATTGCGGAGCAGAGCGGAGATAGCAAGAGTACGATCTCGAACCGGTATGTGCGCCTGTATGAAACGCTCGGACTCTCGAACATGAACGAGCTGGTGGCGTACGCGTTCCGGGAAGGGCACATCGACAACCGGATCGATGCCCGTTTGGCGGACGTGTTCTCGCGGCGGCAACGGCAAGTCGTCGAGCGTCTCATGGACGATAATGACGAAATCGCCGCGTCGCTCGACATCAGTAAGTCCGTGGTCGTGCATCACCTTGTCGAAGCTAAGCGCCGCGCTGAGGTCGATTCGCGGTCCGGGCTCGTTGCGTACGGGCTCCGGGCGGGACTGATCGATCCGGAAACGGCCAGGCGTGGCTAGGCCCCGTGCCGGACGTGGATGACGTCGCCGTCCTGCACGATATAGTGCTTGCCTTCGGCGCGGAGCTTGCCGGTATCGCGCGCGGCTGATTCGCTCCCGGCGGCGATGAAGTCGTCGTAGGCGATGACCTCGGCACGGATGAACTTGGCCTCGAAGTCACCGTGGATGGTGCCGGCGGCCCGCGGGGCGCTGCTGCCGCGGCGGACCGGCCAGGCGCGGACCTCCTTCGGTCCGGCGGTGTAGAAGGTAATCAGGTCGAGCAGGTCATAGCCGGCGCGGATGAAGCGGTTCAGGTTCGGCTCCGCGATCCCGACCGATTCCAAGAACTCCCCACGTTCTTCCGGCGGGAGCGAACCGATCTCCGCCTCGATCTTCGCGGACACCGCGACGATGCCGAATCCCTGCTCCTCGGCCCAGCGCTCGGCCTCCTGGTAGAAGGAGCTGGTCCCCGGCTTGGCCACGTCGTGTTCCCCGACGTTCGCCACCACCAGCATCGGCTTGGCGGTGATGAAGGGGAGCGGGCCACCCTTTGCCAACGTCTTCCGTTCGTCGCCGTCGAAGGTCACGCTGTGCGCCGGTTTCTCGGCGTCGAACGCCGCACCGATCCGCTTGAGCAGCTTCAAGCGCTCGGCGGTATCGGGATTGCCCTTGGCCTCCTTCTCCAGCGGCCCGATCAGCTTCTCGTACGTCTGCTGGTCGGCGAGGATCAGCTCGAGCAGGACGGTGCGCAGGTCGTCCACCGGACCGAGCCGTCCCGCCACGTGGGTGACCTGCGGGTCCTCGAAGCAGCGGGCCACCAGCGCGATCGCGCTGGTCTCGCGGATGTGGGCCAGGAACTTGTTGCCGAGGCCCTCGCCCTTGCTCGCACCGCCGACCAGTCCCGCGATGTCGGTGAACGTCACGGTGGCCGGAACGACCTTTTCCGGCTCCACCAGTTCGGCAAGCTTCGCGAGCCGCGGATCGGGGACGTCAACCACACCCTCGTTCGGCTCGATCGTGGTGAACGGCCGGTTGGCGCTCTCGGCCTGTGCCCGTTCGAGCAGGGCGTTAAAGAGCGTGGACTTGCCGACGTTCGGAAGCCCGACGATACCGATGGAGAGGGACATGCATTCAGTGTACGTGATGGTTGACTTTTCGCATGGTTAATAGGAATATACCTAGTCGCACTTTTCCATACAGGGAGGTTCCCGGCGACAAGGCAATCGGAATGCTTTGTCCCCGGGAATCTCACAGGGAGAGCTCCGTGGAGAAAAAGGAGAAGATCGCATGCGCCACGAGTATGGGTACAGACGGATTTCGACCAGACGGGTCATCGGTTGGATCGGTCTGGGTATCGGGCTGATCCTGTTGATCCTCCTGCTGTTCGCGTGGCCGTTTAAGAAGGCGCCCGCCGATCAGTGGGCGGTCAGCTACGGCGGCGGCCCGTTCGAGAGCCAGCACTACCAGGGCACGTTCGAGCCCGGCTCAAACCTCCGGTTCAACGGGTGGTTCGACAAGTGGTTCGAGTATCCGGCGACGCTTCGTTCCTACATCGTCTCGAAGCAAGGCGGTGAGGGCGATGTGCCGGGCAGCGACTCGATCCGCGCCACCACCAAGGACCAGGTGGAGGTGGAGTTCGAGATCACCACGAACTTCAAGCTCAACACCAACCTGCTCCGGAAGTTCCATGAGCAGTTGGGGCTGAAGTTCGAGGCCTGGGAGGACGATGGCTGGAACAAGATGCTTCGGGACTCGTTCCGGCAGCAGCTTGAGAACAGCCTGCAGTCCATCGTGCGCGAGTTCGACGTCGCCGAGGTCTGGGCCAGTGAGCGAGCGCTCGAGGAGATCCAGGATCGGCTCGGAGTCGAGCTCAATGAGAAGATCACGTCGCAGCTCGGGGACGAGTACTTCTGCGGACCGACTTTCCAGCACGGGCGAGCGGTCCAGGTACCGGTCAAGGAGCAGGTCGACGGCGAGATCGTCACAAGGATGGAGCGAACGGATTGTCCGCCGCTCCAAGTAAAGATCAAGCGTCCGACCATCCCGCAGAAGGTGAAGCGTGCCTTCGAGGCTAACCGGACCTCCGAGATCCTGGTGGTTACCAAGGAGAACGAGATCGAGCAGCGCCGGAAGGAGCGGGAGTCGATCAAGCAGCTCCGGAACGTGCTCTCACCGCAGTACGTACTCCTCAGGGCCATCGAGGAGGGCAAGATCGACTTCTGGGTTCTGCCCGGGAATAACGGTCTCAACCTCCAGACCCCGACGAGAGCGGCTCCATAGCTGAGCGACACTACGGCCCCATAGTCTGGCCTCTCACGAGGTGGCCTGAAACAACAGACGCCAGGGGGATTCCGGCAGGTTAATGCGAGATATCATATCTCCATTGCCTGCCGCCCCCGACCCTCTCGCATAGCGACTGATGAGACCCGGGAAGTTCGGGTCGAAAGGGAAGCACGAATGCCGCGTTGGTAGAATACGGCGCTGGTATGATGTACTTGCTCGCCGTACCTTACCGCAAACAGTCAGACCCGTCGGAAGGAATGTACATGCAACGACTCTACGACAGTGACGTCATCCGTTCGATGTCGATGTACTGTGAGGATCCGCTGGTGCGGCTCATGACGCTCGCCATGGTACTGATGGGAGTCACGGTCACGGGCATACTGGTCGCCGTGACCCCCGATGCAAGCGCCTGGGGTATCCTGGCGCTCTACGTCTTCATCGGCATGCTGATCGTCGCGCCGAAGCACCTGTGGATGCTGTTCACCTACTGCGGCACGTTGTTCACAGGGATCATGATCGAGCCACAGGGACCGTTTGTCATGGTGCTTCTGGCGCTGCTCTGCTTTGTCCTCGCGGCATTCGCCCGGAAGCGATTGCCTGATCAGCGGACCGTCACCTGAACGACCGATAACGGACCTCGAACCCGCGCGCAGTGGTCCGTGTGGCTAACCAGCCATGTCGCGGGAGCGGCCATCATGTACTTTAGTATCTGGTGGCCTTTTCTTTATGGTCCGGATGTTGATTATTTAGCTTAACTGTAGTATAAAATCAAGCTACGGAAACACCGTGACACGGTCGCCGTCGCGCATAGCGCCTGATGAGACCCGGGAAGATCGGGTCGAAACGGTATCAACAATGCATAGCGAAGCCAGTCCCAATCACGATTCGCAACCCGAGTCCACGGTCCTGGACCGCATGCGGTCATCGCGGGTCGTGAAAACCGTCTTGGGTGCCGCGTGTGCGGGCGTGCTCGCGAAATGCAGTGGTCCGTCGGCACCACCCGAAATGAACGAAGTCCGCTCACCGCGCGCGGTATTCGAACCGCCCGTTCCGGCTGCTCCCGACCTTCCGTACGTAGCGGAGAGCCGCCCGGTCGAGTACTACGGCGGCCTGTCAGCGTATCGATCCATGAGGGTCAACAGGATCGGTCGGGAACTGTTCGAAGACGCCAGGATGGCGCGCGGATTCGAGATCGAACGGGAGATCGAACAGTGGAACCTGGACCGGATGGGATTTCTACTGGTGCCCGCCGAGCTGCGCGGCCCCCTCGAAGCGTCCGTGGACGCGGAGCTGCGGATGGAAGAGTTCTTTCTCAGCAAGGGCCTTCCGCAATATTCCGTGATCGATTACCTGGGCTGGCGGACGAGCGCTGAGATGATCGATGAACCTTTGCCGTTACCGGAAGTCATGCACGGGCTAAGCCAGCTGGAGCTGGACTATCTGGAAAGCCTGGACCGGGAACGTGAGGCGGCGATGCTCCAGGCGGAGATCATCGCCGAGGAGATCTACGGACCCACGCCCTTGCCTGCCGATCCGGAAAAGCGGGCTCAGATTCCCACGGTTTCCGTCCGGCTGGAGGGGTCTCCGAAGGTGGAGCGGGCGGTCAGCGAGGCGCTTGAGCGGTGGCAGGAGCGCGGCTACGACCCTCCGTGCGACGGTGACATCGAGCTCTGGGGCTCCAATCGGCTGTCTCGGCCGAAAGCGACCGCCCAGGCCCCGTTGTCGCCAAGGTTCGGAGAGCCTTGCTATATCAATTTTCGGGTTGATGAGATTATGCAGAGTTCGGAAGACCATTTGGCCAACGTTTCCGAGCATGAAATCGGCCACAACTTGGGATTCTGCCACTCGAAACAGGAAGATTCCATCATGTACAGCAAGCGCGAAGAAACAGAAGGATGCGAGGTTCCTCACCCGAGTTGGACGGTCGAGTAAGAGGTGGCAATCAGCGGACAGGGAGAACGGGCCGGTCTTCATCGAGGTATCGAGGAAGGGTCCGGCCCGTTGTAGTTATCGGTCCCGTGGGTCATAACCGTTGTCGTGGTAACGACCGATCGCGCCTCCCAGTGCATGAAAGAAAGGGATGATGTTAAGTACCGAAACCGCGACGAAAAGACCAATAATGGTGAATCCCAGAATGAACGTCAGCAAGGCGCCGATGTATGTCTCCGGGAAAGCCAGCAGCAGGAGTTCGGCCGCCGGATAGGTCGCCAGCATGGGCCCGAAGCAGTAGAGACCATTCCGGAGCACCGCACGGTACTCCGGTACGGCGAACAGCGGCAATGAGCGCATGAGTGCTCCTTTGGTCGGGAACGGGACGTGATGTGAATGTGAGCGGCGAACTTATTGTACGCTGAATGCATGGCTTCTTTCGACGACTTCCAGAAGCTCGACATCCGGGTCGGCGAGATCGTCTCGGCGGAGGAATTCCCGGAGGCGCGAAAGCCCAGCTACAAACTGACGATCGACTTGGGGCCGGGGCCCGGCACCAAGCGGTCGTGCGCGCAGCTTACGGCAAACTACCCGCGGGAGTCGCTCGCGGGCAAGCGGGTGCTAGCGGTGGTGAACTTCCCGCCGCGGCAGATCGGCCCGGCGGTCTCGGAGGTACTGACGCTCGGCGTGCCGGACGCGAAGGGCGAGTGCGTCCTGCTCACCCCGGACGCGGACGTGCCGTTGGGTGGGAAAGTGTATTAGCGGGTGGGTCTAATTAAGCCAGTCTAAGAAACGCTCGACATCCCGTTTTGATTTCAGGTGCACTACTTTTTCCGAATGTTTCGTAAGAAATCTTTGTGTGTTCTTCAGGCGATCGCCGGCTAGTTGGAACATCGCTTGAAAATGACCGAGGTCGTTCCACCAGTTCAGTTCCGGGTGACGATCTTTCTTGGATATTCTTTTCGCATGTCGAATTACACGTCGCCATAGCGGGATATCCAGGAACACGATGATGTCAGCCCGCTCCGCGATCTCGGGTTGCACGCGGCGATACAATCCATCGCTGACCCAGATCGGCTTTTTGATGAATTTCGCTACCTCGGCCTCTATCTTTCTTCGGACGCGCTCTTTCTCTTTTTCGCTTTTCGCATTGTGACCGCCCTCCGAGAACCAAATCCGGTCGATTTCCAGGCGAGGGATCCCGGCATGCCGAGCAATCCGCTTGGCGAGCGTCGTCTTCCCACTCGCGCTAAGGCCGAGGATAGAGATCCTCATGACTTCCCATGAAACTTCTTATGCACCTCCCGCAGCTGCGGGTTGGTGACGTGCGTGTAGACCTGCGTGGTCGTGATCGAGGCGTGGCCGAGCATCTGCTGCACGCTCCGGATGTCGGCACCGCTGCGGAGCAGGCCCGTCGCGAACGAGTGCCGCAGCGTGTGCGGGGTCACGTCCTTCACCAGGCCCGCCGCCGTCGTGTACTTCTTCAGGATCCGCTGCACGGACCGCGGCGTGAGCCGGAGGTCCCCGCCGTCAGCTTCGCGGCCTTTCGGCTCGTCTGAACGGGTGAGGAGCGGCCGCATCGCGGCGCGGCGCTTGCCGAGGTAGGCGGCCAGGTATCCCGCGGCCCGCTCGGAGAGGAAGACGATCCGCGGCTTGTCGCCCTTGCCGCGCACCATGAACTCGCCGCGTTCGGCGTTCACCTGGTCGGTGTCGAGGGCGCACAGCTCGGACACGCGCAGCCCGGTGGAGTAGAGGAGCTCGAGGATCGCGCGATCGCGGAGGCTCGTGAACGTGTCCTTGGTACCGGCGGATTCCAGGAGCCGCTCGACTTCCTCGCCGGTCAGGAACTCGACGCTCCGCCGTTCGGTCTTCCCGAGTTCGATCTTGTCGGCGGAGAGGGTCTTCACGTCCCGCCGCGCCAGGTATTTGAGGAGCGCCCGGATCGCGATCACGTGGTAGTTCTGCGTGAGCCGCGTAAGTTCGCCGCCGTTCTGGTTCGGCTGGCGGTTCAGCCAGAGCCGGAAGCTCCGGACCGCGTCGATCGTGATGCCCTGCGGCGCGGTCACGCCGTGCCCCGCGCCCCAGCGCGCGAACCGGCTGAGATAGTGGTCATAATTTCGGAGTGTGAGCCGCGAGAGCTGCCGCTCCACCTCGCAGTATTCGAGGAATTGCGTGATGTACTCCGCGAGTTCGGTCTTCGGGCGGGGCGGGGGCTTAACGCCCGGCGCGGGAGTGTGGCCAGATGTCGCTTTTTCTGACATGTCCTATATTGTGCGACATTTAGACGGGGAAAGCGAGCAATAATGTTGGGCCGGTAGTATCCAGCGTCTAGCGAAGGCTTTCCACCACGGACGTCACTTCCTCGATCCTGTCCGCCGGCAACGCCTCTTGGTTCAGGCCCATCTCGTGCTCAAGCGAAAGATTCGCGTAACCCTCGACGAGCCAGGCCTCCAGTTGGCCGGTGTCGCCCGCTTCGCGTGCTCGCTGTATGTCCTCGATGGAGAACGGTGGGTGATACCGGTGCTCCCGCACGATCCCGTGGTCATCCCGCGTGAAGACCTGCTGCTCAGTGGAGTCCGCTACTCTCCTGATGATGCGGTAGAAACGGCTGCCTTCGACCTCCACGGGCTGCAGGGTGACCGGGCTGAAGTCCCGGTCGACGAGCGCTAGCTCCGGTCCGATCAAGCCATTCGAAATGCTGTGGGAATACTCCTGCCACTTGGCGTCGAACGCGCCATCGAGCCGTTCGACGGCCGCTTCCTGTTCGGCGAGCCGCCGTAGTTCGTCGTTCTCATGATTCTCTTCCCTGGTCATGACGCCCCATCGTAACGGTAAAAATACCGTTAGACAAAGAAAAAAGAGAGGAGAAAGTCATATGGGTGATGAATTTGATTCCTCTCTTTGGAGTGTATTCCCCGTCCGGAACATCGCTGATGCGATGCGGCCACTCGGATTGAGTACGGGGTTACGGGCCGGTTGGTGGTGCTAGTGCTGCTCGGTGAGCTGGGAGCGGAAGTTCCGCAGTACTCTCTCCCGGGCCTCCGGCGAAAGCCGGTTGAGCTCTTGGATGAACGCGGTGTCCGCGGGGGTCAACCGATCCATGGTCGGAACGTCTTGGAACCGGTTCGGTGCGTCACCGCTTACGGCTCCTCCGGACTGGCCGGTGACGTCCTCGGGCGACGCATTCCGCTTCCATGCGAAGACGCGGTAGTTGTCGGCGAGGAAGTACAGGGCCGCCAGGACGAACGGAGCCAGCAGCACCAGCCCCAGGAAGTTGCCCTGGACGTCGTTGATGGTGGGATGGAGCGCCAGCACGGTGAAGCATGTGGCGAAACCGATGCCCAGCGTCAGCAAGAAGCGGCGCTGGTGGGCGGCGATGAAAGCCGCGGAGATGATTCCCGCCACCGTGACGATCTCGAGGACGGTCGTTACGCCCTCGTTCAGTACGAGCAGGCTGTACCCCTGCATGTAGCTGGGAATCGTCAGGTAGGTCTCGGACGTCGACCCATCGGCGAAACCGCCGACCAGCTCGGTCTCGAGACCGGAGATGCTGATGAAGCTGCCGATCAGCAGCACCTGGGCGGCCGCGGCGATGCCGAGCAAGCCCCAGACGACCCTGTTGATATTGGAGCTCAAAGCTCCACCTCCTAGTTGTAGATGTGCACGATAGCCTTATGCCATCGGCAAGAAAGTACCATAACAGAGCTAATTATTCAAGTACTGTCGAATGATGCAGCAGGATAGCGCTAAGCTGGTTACATGGGCTTCCTCGGCTACCTCGACTACCAGCTGACGCGTGCTGCCACGGAGATCGGCGGCACCAGCCCGCTCCGTGCCGAGATCGTGAACTTCGCGGCTGATTTGCTTCCGTACTTCTTCACCGCGGCGGCGGTCTGGATCTTCCTGAGCGGCCGGACCAAACGCCAGAAAGAGAAAGGGCAGGACGCGGTGATCGCGGCGCTCGGTGCCGTGCTGCTCGCGATCGGTACGCACTGGCTGATCGGCGAGGTGTTTCACCGCGACCGGCCGTTCGTGACGCACCAAATCAATTACGTCGAGCTGGTGGATCCGCTCGAGCAGTCCTTCCCGAGCGGCCATGCGATGATCCTCTTCGCGTTCGCGGGGACGATCTACTTCATCGGGAACCATCGGAAGTGGGGCGTCATCCTGCTGACCGTCGCGGCGGTCGTGGCGATCGCCCGGGTCGTTGCCGGCGTGCACTATCCCAGCGACGTGATTGCCGGCGCGCTGCTCGGACTCGCCCTCGCCAAGCTCGTCTCCTGGCAGAGCCGGTGGCTGGCCAAGGAAATGCGCTAGGCGTACACTGACCAGTCACCTTCACATACCGTTGTCGACCAAAAGGAGGGGCCGTGGAGCTTTTTTTGCTATTGCTGATCGCCGCGGCCCTGCTCGGGTCGCGCCTTGCCAGGAGCTGCCTGCTCGGCATGTTCTGGTTCATCGTCCTGGCCGTTGCGTTCATCCTGTTCCTCGCGATCCTCATCCAAAGCGACGTGAAGGACAACGACCGGCCCGCCAAACCCCGGACGGAGATCGTCCGGACAATCTGAAAGGACTCGTTCCATGAAGCAGTCGCTGAGAATGGTGGCGATCGCCGTTCCGGTGGGTACGCTGGCCGGTTTCTTCGAGGCCGTCGGCGCATCCCTGGCGTGTTTCGTCGCGATGGGTTGCTACATGAGCAATCGGATGCTCTGAAAGGAGTCACATGGAAATCATGGCAGCAAGCGAAACCCTGAAGGTCGTCGCCGTGACCCTGCTTGTTCTGGGAGGAGCGGCATTTCTGGTCTTCGAGCCGCTCTTCTACGCCATGTTGTACGGGGAGCCGCCCGACGACGCGGACGAGTCCGGCCATGCGTGACTGGGGCATCCTGATCCCGATGTCATTCGTGCCGGCAGGGCTCGCGTTCTTCGCGGGAGTCGTCTCATTCCTCACCGGTTCGGCATTCCTGACCAACCTGCTTCGCGTTTCTGCGCTCGCCGTGATCGTCCTGATCATCCTGTTTCTCAACGATCAGGTCCGGCGCGCCTTGGACGGCGGACATCCCTAAGGCGGCGATCCGTCATCCCCGTTTCGATCTCACGATTTGAAACGACCGGATGATGGGTTGCCGTCTTTTTACTTGCGCGGGGAACCGCCGCATACGGTAGGCTGGAATCCGTATGGAGTACGTCTACGCCGCGATTCTCGGCATCGTCCAGGGGCTCACTGAGTTCCTGCCGGTCTCCTCGACCGGTCATCTGGCGCTGGCGCAGGAGCTGTTCGGTCTCGACCAGTCCCGGTTCGGATTGCAGTTCGACGCGGCGATCCATCTCGGCACCGCGGCGGCGGTCGTCGGGTTCTTCCGCCGCGACCTCTGGCGGGTGGTGACCGGATTTCGCAAGCCGGAAGAACGGAAGCTTGGATACTCCCTGGTAATCGCGAGCATCCCGGCCGGCCTGGCCGGACTGATGTTCGAGGACCTGATCGAGGGACCGCTCCGCGATCCGGCGGTGATCGCGACGGCCCTGGCGGTCGGTGCGCTCGTCTTCCTGATGGTCGAGCGGGTGGCGAAGGCGCGGAAAGACGTCCGTGACGCCTCGGTCCTGGACGCGCTGATCATCGGTCTGGCCCAAGCGCTCGCGCTGATTCCCGGCGTCTCCCGCTCCGGCTCGACCACGGTCACCGGCATGCTGCTCGGACTCAAACGGGCGGAGGCGGCGCGCTTCGCCTTCCTGCTCTCCGTGCCGATCGTGGTGGCGGCCGGTGGCAAGAAGTTCTTCGATACCCTGAGCGAGGGAAGCGACGGAGTGATCGGCATCACCCTGGTCGGACTCGCGACCTCGGCGGTCGTCGGATACTTCACGATCCGGTATCTCCTCCGGTTCCTCCAGCAGAACCGCCTCGATGTCTTCGCCTACTACCGCCTGGTCCTGGCGGGCGTAATCGTACTGACGCTCTTGTAAGGTAGGGGCGTAAAGGGGTACTCGCAGATGTTCAAAGACGTGACCGGTCCGGAGGGGGCTTCGAAGCAATCAGACGCAGGCGGCGTCGTCGCCGCCGGAAGCCCGGAAACGGTCCGAGCCGGGACGGAGATCCTGCAAGCCGGCGGCACCGCTGCGGACGCCGCGATCGCCTGTGCGTTCGCGGCCTGCGCCGCCGAGCCGCATCTGATCGCGCTCGGGGCCGGCGGGTTCATGCTGACCCACGACGCCGCGACCGGCCGGCAGACGCTGCTCGACTACTTCGTGGCGATGCCCGGCGAGGGTCTCGAGAAGGAGCAACGGAAACTCGCGAAGCTCACGCCGACGCCGGTCGACTTCGGCAGCACCGTGCAGATGTTCCACTCCGGTCACGCCGCCAACGGCGTGCCGGGATTCGTGGCGGGGATGTACGCGGCGCACGAGCGGTTCGGGACGCTCCCCATGGCGCGGCTGCTCGAGCCGGCGCAACGGATCGCCACGGAAGGCGTGGTGGTCGGCGAACAGCAGAGCTACCTGTTCGAGCTACTGCACAACATCCTGACGCTCACGGAGGATTCGAAGCGACGGTTCGCCAAGGACGGCGGCCCCTACCGGAAAGGCGATACGTTCCGGTACCCGGAGCTGGCCGAGACGCTGGCAGAGATCGCCGCCGGCGGTGCGGACACGTTCTACCGCGGCGCGCTCGCGGAGCGGATCGTCCGCGAATCCGCGGCCGGGGGCGGCCGGATTACCGCCGCGGACCTGGCGGCGTACGAAGTGATCGAACGCGATCCCGTCCGGATCGAATATCGCGGTTCGGAGATCGTGGGGAATCCGCCGCCGTCGTCCGGCGGCGCGCTGATCGCCCACACGCTCAGGCTGCTTTCGCACTTCGACCTGGCGGGACTCGGGCGCGATTCCTACGAACGGCTCCGGCATGTGGTCGAAGCGCAGCTCGCGACGAACACCGTCCGCCGCGTCCGGTTCGACGCGCACCTGCATGACGAGGACGTGCTGGAGCGGCTCCTGGCGGAGGAGCAGGTCGTCCACGACCATCAGGGCATCACCAACCGGCTCGGCAACACGACCCACTGCGTGGTGATCGACGGTAACGGCAACGCCGTCAGCATGACCAACTCGAACGGGGCCTGCTCCGGCGTACAGGTGCCGGGTACCGGGATCCAGCTCAACTCGATGCTCGGCGAGGAGGACCTGAACCCGCAGGGGTTCCACAAGCATCCGGTCGGCTCGCGGATTCCCTCGATGATGGCGCCGACCCTGGTGCTCGACCGCGGCGAGGTTCGCCTGGCGGTCGGGTCGGCCGGCAGCAACCGGATCCGGAGCGCGATCCTGCAGACGATCCTCGGCGTGCTTGATGACGGCCTGCCGTTGGACGAGGCGGTCGAGGCGCCGCGGGTGCACGTGGAGGGAGATTCGGCGGAGATCGAAGGCGGCATCGACCCCAAGCATGCCAAGCGCCTCACCGCGGACGGCTACCAGGTGAATCTGTGGAAGGACCGGAACCTGTTCTTCGGCGGCGTGCAGGCCGCCGTCCGGAACCCGCGGACCGGCACGTTGACCGGCCACGGCGACACCCGCCGCGGCGGCGCGGCGATGACGGTCTGAATCCCTATCGTCGGAACCGGTCGGGAATCAGGTCGAGCGCGAAGAGCGAGGCGACGAACGCGCCCAGTAACGTCAGGAACAGCGCCAGCAGAAATGCGGAGAGGCGTGGGCGGCGGCGCACGAACCGGACCACGGCCCGGGTGAAGGAGCTGTCCTTGGCACGGTCGGCGTGCTCGAGGGCCTGCTGGAGCAGCCGCTCCGCCCAGTGGAACTCGAGCGCCAGCAGATAGAGGCCGATCGGGATCACGGCGAACGCGGGACCGGGCAACGCCAGCAGCAACAGTCCCCAGCTCGTGACCAATGCGCCGGCCACGATCGTCAGTCCCCGGACCAACTTGCTGCGCTGCCGGTGGTTCACCCGGCTCAATTGGAGGCGCTTCACCAGTCCGAACTCACGTCTTTTGGGAACTCTTGCCATGCGCCCGGATGATACACTAATTCCCGTGGCATCTCGGAATAAGCTTTCTTTCTATTACTTCATCAGCGCGGTGGGGCTCTTCATTGTCGGGTACGGCCTGGCCTGGTTCTCGGAGCAGCCGCTCTTCTCGAAGGAGATCTTTCCCCGGTCCGAAGAACGGACCGCGACGGTGCCCACGCCGAGCGGCGCGCCGGCTTCGGGCGGTGACGAAGTGCCATCCGACAGCGAGGCCTCCGTCCGGCCCGGCCGCCAGTACGAGGTCCAGCCCGGCGATACGATCAGCTCGATCGCCCAGGCAAACGGCATGGCTTTCGAGGAGCTCGCCGAATACAACGGCATCCCGTATCCGTACAACCTGGCCGTCGGCCAAATCATCGTGATCCCCGAAGGTGGCGATGAATAAGCCCGCCCGGAAAGCAGGACAGGTACCGGTGTTCCGCACGCGGACGCTGGACAGCGGCCTGACCGTCGTGACCGTTCCCCGTCCCGGCACCGAGGCGGCGACCGTGAGCTTCCTGTTCCGCGGCGGCAGCCGGTACGAGACGCCGGAGACGAACGGTATCGCGCACTTCAACGAACACCTGGCGTTCAAGGGCGGCAAGCGGTATCCGGACTACCGGGCGGTGACCCAGGCGTTCGACAAGATCGGCGCGGTGTCCAACGCGTTCACCGGCGCGGAAGTGACGGGCTTCTGGGCGAAGACCCGTGCCGCGCACATCCTCGACGTGGCTGACGTCTTCTCCGACGTCCTGACCGCTACCGCGTACGACCCGGACGAGCTCAACAAGGAGCGTGGCGTAATCATCGAGGAGATCAACATGTATGAGGATGATCCGGCCGCTGACATCTACCAGGTGCTGGAAGCCGTGACGTTCCCGGACCATCCGCTCGGCCGGTCCACCCTCGGGCCGAAGGAAAACATCCGCCGGTTCACGCCGGACGACTTCCGCGCGTACGAGCGGCGGCACCAGACCCCGGACCGCTGCGTGCTGGTAATCGCTGGCAAGGTGGACGGTCTCGACGAGGCGAAGCTCGATGAGCTGCTCGGCCGGTTCTCCGGCACCAGTGACGTCCGGCCGGAAGCGGCGGTCGTTTCCCAGACCGAGCCGCGACTCCGGGTGAAGACCAAGCGGACCGAACAGACGCACATCGGCCTGACGCTCCGCGCGCCTTCGCTGGCCGATCGCGCCGCGTCGCCGGTACTCGGCGTGTTGGCGCAGCTCCTCGGCGGGACCATGAGTTCGCGGCTGTTCACCGAGGTCCGTGAGAAGCGCGGCTTGGCCTACTACGTGCGGGCGCTCCCGGACCAGCTGACCGATGCCGGCATGCTGGTGGTCGCGGCGGGAGTGAAGAACGACCAGGCGCATGACGCGCTGGGAGCGATCATCACGGAGCTCAAGCGGCTGCGTGACGGCGACCTGCCGGCGGACGAGCTCGCCATGCACAAGGATTCCCAGATGGGCCGGCTGGCGCTCAAGTGGGAGGATTCGATGGCGCTGGCTGAATTCTACGGCGAACAGCAGCTGCTGATCGGCGACGTGAAGACCACCAAGGACCGACTGGGGGAGATCGCGGCGGTCACGCGGGACCAGGTGATCGACCTGGCGAAGGAGATCGTCGGGGATAAGGGCCTGAGCGCCGCGGTGATCGGTCCACACGAGGATGCGAAGTTCAAGGACGTGCTGACGTTCGAGTAGGCGTTCGGGTAGACTGGAGCGTATGAAAGAGATCAAGCAGGAACGGACGCTGGTATTGGTGAAGCCGGACGGGGTGATGCGCGGACTCACCGGCGAGGTGCTGCAGCGGATCGAGCGCCGCGGGCTCAAGGTCATCGCGCTGAAGATGGTGCAGGTCGACCGCGAACATCTGGAGGGGCATTTCCCGAGCGAAGAAAGCTGGGTGGCCCGGCTCGGTGAGAAGGGCCTCAAGACCTTCGCTGAATACAAGATCGACGTGAAGGAGCACATGGGGACCGACGACAAGGTCGAGATCGGGAAGATCGTGAAGGAGAGCCTGTTCGAATACATGGCCAGCGGTCCGGTGGTGGCGGCCGTGATCGAAGGCATCCACGCCATCGACATGGTACGGAAGCTTGCCGGTCACACGCTGCCGGTCTTCGCCGACATGGGGACGATCCGCGGCGACTACTCCGTGGATTCGCCGGCGGTTGCCAACGTGGAAAAGCGGGCGATCAAGAACATCATGCACGCCTCCGAAACGCCCGAAGAGGCCAAGAACGAGATCGACCTCTGGTTCAGCAAGGACGAGCTGCACTCGTACGTCCGCGCCGAAGAATCCGCGATGTTCTGATGGGTGACCGCACGCTCCAGGTCGGAGTGAAGGTCTTACTCAAGAATACGCAAGGCAAGTATCTCCTCCTGTTCCGCTCCAAGGAAAAGTATCCGGAAGTGCAGGAACCTTGGGATATGCCGGGCGGGCGAATCCATGTAGGTGCTTCGTTGATTGCGAACTTGCGCCGAGAGGTTTCAGAGGAAACAGGCTTGGAGGTACAAGGTGAGCCACGACTAATCGGTGTTCAGGATATTCTGCGCGTTCCTGATCGACATGTAATCAGACTGACGTTTATGGCCACGACCGATGGTGAGCCTGTATTGAGTAAGGAAAGCACGAAGAGCGGCTGGTTTTCCCTTGACGAGATTGAGCGGCTCCCTGACCTAGACCGCTATCTTGCCGAAGTTTTACGAAAACTTGATCAGCCGCATGTCACGCTCTCAAATCCGCTATAGGTTTATACTGCAGATGTTATGAAACGAATTAAGGTATATCTCGCCGGTAAGGTGAGCCCCAATTCGCCGCATGTGGGCGAATCGTGGCGGGAGGAATACTGCGGAATACTGAGCGATCGTACAGGTTTGGACATCCAGAACCTTAATCCGTCCCGCGGGACTGCTACATACGAGGTGGATGAAGGCGACCCTCGGGCCGTCTTCGGGCGGGACTGCTTCATGATCCAACAGTCAGACGTGGTGATCGTGAATCTGACGGATGATATCAGTGTCGGGGGGTCCCAGGAGATGCTCATCGCGAAATACTTCAGCAAGCCACTGCTGGGTATTGCCCCAGTGGATGGTAAATTCCGAAAAACGGAAGCTGAAATCAGAGGACGCAAATATGCCGACTATGTCCATCCGTTCGTGAAGCTTCCTTGTGATGCCATCCTTGATGACATTGAGGCGGTAGGAGACTATCTTGCGGCGTACTTTCAAGGGCGCCGGAGGCGAGCCAAGGGTGTTGATGTCATCGATAAATCGATTCAGTACTACATCGACGACCTGCTGGAAAAAAGCATTGTGCAGTAAGCCGCATGAACCGGGATACCCAATTCCTGTTCGAAGTCGGCGCGCTAAGGCGGATGCCGCGGCAGTGGTTCCGGTTCTTCGGGACCGACCTGCAGAACATCACGGAACACACGTTCCGGGTCGCGTGGATCGCCCTGGTAGTGGCCGCCCGCGAACAGACCGGTGACACCGGCAAGATCGTGAAGCTGGCCCTGGTGCACGACGTCGTGGAGAGCCGCTCGACCGACGTGGATTACCTCAGCCGGCAGTACGTTGACCGGCATGAGGACAAGGCTGCCCGGGACATCTTCGAAGGCACCGCGCTGGCAGACGAATTCACGAAACTCTGGCAGGAATACGAGGTCCGGGAGACGATCGAAGCGAAGATCGTGAAGGACGCCGACATCCTGGACCAGGACCTGGAAGTGCGGGAACAATCGTCCGCCGGCGTGCCGATGGAACGTTTCTGGAAGGAAGACCGCCGAAAGATGGTCCGGAAGAAACTGCATACCCCATCGGCCGCCGAAATGTTTGATGAGATCTACGCGTCGGATCCGCACGACTGGCATGTCAAAGGGCAGAACCGGTTCCATGATGGCGATTGGCAGAAGGAATCGTCCGAGCAGGAGAAGCCATCCGATGCCCAAGAGTCCTGAACTGCTCTACGCTACCAATAACCCCGGCAAGCTTGAGGAAGTCGGGACGTTCTTGCGGGACGTGATGCCGATCGAATCGCCGAAGGACCTGGGCTTGGATGTCGAGGTCGAGGAGACCGGTGCGACGCTCGAGGAGAACGCGCTGCTCAAGGCACGGGCGTTCCGGGCGGAGGCGCCGCCGGACATGATCGTGATGGCGGATGATACCGGCCTGGAGATCGATGCGCTTGGCGGCGAACCGGGCGTGAAGGTCCGCCGCTGGCAGGACGGCCGGACCGAGATGACCGACGAGCAGATCATCGAACACTGCTTGCGGCGGCTACGGGGAATTCCCGAAGGTAAGCGCGAGGCACAATTCCGGACGGTGATCGCGCTGGCGCTGCCGGACGGCACCGAGCAGCTCTTCGACGGCACGCTCCGCGGGGAGATCGCGGGACGATCCGCACCAGCTCGGGTCCCGGGATTCCCGTTTCGGAGCCTGTTCGTGACCGAGACGGGCAAGCTGCTTGGCGAACTGGAAGACGAGCCGGATCCGTCTACCCTGACCCATCGCCAAAAGGCCGTGCAGAAAGCGGTCGACTGGCTTCGGGATTACAATAAGTAGGCTGGCCCTGTAGCTCAGTGGACAGAGCGTCTCCGTCCTAAGGAGAGCGTCGGGGGTTCGAATCCCTCCAGGGCCTCAGCGCGGATGAACGACAGCAGTATTGGCTCCTTGAAAACCAGCTATGACGGAGGAATGTATGTCCGGCTTCCTAGCATTCATCGTGATGCCGCCCTTGGGTGTCTTCCTGAAGATCGTGTCCGCTCCGGAGTGGGGCCATCTCTCGTGGATTTTCGTCATCATGCTTGTTTTTCCGGCGATCTTCATACTCTATATAGAGTCCACCGGTGGGTATAAACAGTAATTGATTGACGACTTCGACCGTGCCTGTGCCGCTTCGGCGGCTGGTCGCTAAGTCCGCGCTTCGGCGCATCGACTTAGAACAGGCATTCTCCTGATTGCGGTTCTCGAAGCCGCCATGAGGAGAATGGGCTTACCAGTCGATCGGTTTCCGGTCGTGGAAGAAGCCCCCGGTCGGGCCGTCGTCCGGCAGCGTCGCGAGCCAGACGGTCGTGTCGATGCCTTCCGCGATCGACCGTGCGGCATCCTCGCCGCCCATGTCCGTCCGCACCCAGCCGGGCGAGGATGCGTTCACCTTGATCCCGTCGCCTTTCGTTTCCGCGGCCAGTACCCGGGTGAACGCGTTCATCGCCGCCTTGGAGGCGCGGTAGCCGACGTTGCCGCCGGCCATCGTGGAGAGCTGACCCATCCGGCTGGAGACGTTTACGATCCGGCCGTATCCCTCGCGTTGCATCAGCAGCAGGAGCGCCTTGCTGACCAGGAACGCGCCGAGCGCGTTGGTCTCGAACGAATCCTGGAGCGACTGCGTCGTGGCCTTGAGTGCGGCCGCGTGCTGTTCGGGGTGGTCATGGTCGAACGTCTCGAAGACGCCGCCGGCGTTGTTCACCAGCACGTCGCAACGACCGAGCTCCTTCTCGACGAATGCGGCAAGCGCGGCGATCGACTCTTCGTCCGTCACGTCGAGCTGGTGCGGGATCACCAGCAGGCCGTCATCCACGAGTCGTTTCGCCGCCTGCTCCGCATCCGCCTTTTTCCGCGCGGTCAGCACCACCCGGTAGCCCTTTTCCGCCAATGCCTGCACGGTCGCCAGACCCATGCCCCGGTTCGCGCCGGTGACCACCGCGGTTTTCTGCCTGTCCATGCCCTTACCATACCGAACGTCCGGTCGGATGGAGAAATCATCGGTCGGCAGGCCGCATGCGTGTACCTTGCAACGGGAAGGCAGACATACCGGAAGCGCCTGCGGTAGAATGGCGGCGTGCAAGCGAAAACGAAAAAACGTATCAACCTGATCATCATCTGGGTGCTGGTAATCCTCTTCGGGGCCAGTACGTTCCTCCTGTATCTCCCGGTCTCCGGACCCGATGCGACGCCGCCACCCACGAATCCGGGAACGCAGGTGCAAACGCAGCCTCAGGCGCAGCCGGTAACGATTCCGGAAACCGCGGCCCCGCCGCAGCCGTAACCGTACCGCGCCATGCAGAACCCGTTCGAGGTCACGATCCAGAACCAGGCGGAGGATGAGGAGATCGTCCGGATCTGGCGCCATCATCCGATCACGCTGGTCGGACCGATTCTGAAGGTCCTGGCGTTCGCGATCATCCCGATCGCGCTCCTGCTCATCACCGGGTTGTCTATGCTCGCAAGCCCGTTCCTGTTCGTGCTGTACCTTGTGATCCTGGCGCTGGTCGCGACGTACGCGGCATACGAATGGATCAGCTGGTGGGGCGACGTCTACATCCTCACCAACTACCGGATCATCGACGTGGAACAGCGCGGATTCTTCCATCGGAAGTTCGCGGAAGCGACTCTCGGCAAGATCCAGGACGTCAGCCACGAGGTATCGGGTGTCTTCGCGACGCTCTTCAACTTCGGGACGGTGCTGGTGCAGACGGCGGGCTCGCTCCCGAACATCGACCTGAACGACATCGCCAAGCCCCAGCAGCAGGCGCTGTTCCTGCTCAAGGCGCAGCAGGCGTACCTGGAGGATGAAGATCACGACCTCACTGCCAAGGAGCTGATCGAGCTGCTCGGCAAGCACCGGCGTGACCTGGAGAAGATCGCGCGGGCCGACAAGGAGAT
>CAYZCS010000008.1:0-24517 GCA_964476895.1 uncultured Candidatus Saccharibacteria bacterium
GCCAGACGATCATCTCCGGCATGGGCGAGCTGCACCTCGAGGTGCTGGTCGACCGCATGAAGCGCGAGTTCAAGGTCGAGGCGAACATCGGCAAGCCCCAGGTGGCGTACCGCGAGGCGATCAAGGCGACGGTCGAGCAAGAAGGCAAGTACGTCAAACAGACCGGCGGCCGCGGCCAGTACGGCCACGTGCACATCAAGGTCGAGCCGCAGGAAGAGACCGGCGCGGGCAACGAGTTCGTGGACAAGATCAAAGGCGGCAAGATTCCGCGCGAGTACATCCCGAGCGTCCAACAGGGTGCGCTGGAGACTCTCGACGGCGGCGTGCTCGCCGGCTATCCCGTGGTGGACACCAAGGTCACGCTCTACGACGGCTCCTACCACGAAGTGGACTCGAACGAGATGGCGTTCAAGGTGGCCGGCTCGATGGCGGTCCGCGAGGCCGTCCGCAAGGCCAAGCCGTACCTCCTGGAACCGGTGATGAAGGTCGAGGTGACCACGCCGGAGGACTTCATGGGCGACGTGATCGGCGACCTCAACTCCCGCCGCGGGCGCGTGGAAGGGATGGAAGAGCGCGGGGAAGCCAAGGTCGTGAAGGCATTCGTGCCGCTGGCGACGATGTTCGGCTATGCCACGGAGCTCCGCTCGATGACCCAGGGCCGCGCGGCCTACTCGATGGAGTTCGACCACTACGCCGAGGTGCCGCGGCAGGTCGGCGACGAGATCATCGGCCAACGGGCACCGGCGAGCGCGAAAGAAGAGTAGCTCCGACGCCACGCCGGCCCCGCACCCTTGACTGAAGGGCTGTTTTTTGTTATGATTGAGCAATTTTTCCAGCTTCTCAATCATGGCGGAACGCGAACACATACCAATACCGGTCGTTTCCGAGGCGGTGGAAACGGGGGAGCAGGCTCCCGAACAGCCGCGCGAGCTCACGCGCGAGGACTTCGAGCACCGTGTCGAGGACATCGACCGGGCGTTCGAGTACGGCATGCTGCATGGCTGGTCGCAACGCAAGATCCATGCCGAGGCGTATCGAGGGTATGTCGTGGAAGCGGAGGATCCGCGTCTGGGGCGGTTTGCCGACTTGCTCTTGAACGCGGAAAACGCCGCCCGTGCCCAGCACGGGCTCGACCGGATGCAGGAGCAAGGCAAGCGCGGTACCGATGGCTACGAACGGATCAAGCGCGCGACGATCGGCTACAACCATCTGCTACGTGACGTGATCGCCGAGCAGCCGCGGCTCTTCAGCCGTGAGCAGCTGAGCCGGTGGCTCGAATCCTCGAGCGGAGATCGCACGTGGTCGGAACAGCTGATGCGGGGCATGGTCGCCGAGGTGGCGGTGGCGCAGCGGTTGGAGCACGTGCCCGGCGTCCGCGGCGTACGCTACAGCACGCCGGAAGAGGAACGTGAGGGAGTGGACGTGGTGGCGGAGCTGGCGGACGGCGAAGAGTGCCGGATCGACGTGAAGTTCGGCGACCGGCAGCGGCAGTCGGACGTCTACGCCGAGCCCGGCGGCATGGTCGTGCGGATCAATCCCCACGAGGTCGCCGGATTCGGGATCGCGCCCGGATCCCGCGAGGCCGTCAACCGCCGGCTGGAACGGGCCGTGACCCACCCGCGCGCCTGATTGATTTTACAGCTTAGTTAAGCTACTATCTCGTTACTATGAGCGAACGGGAAATATTCGTGTCCTCCGAACTGCGCGAGCCGGGATTACCGGCCGAGGCAGTCCGTGACGTCGTCGAACGACGGGCGGTGCCCGGCATGGGTTGCGCGTTCTCGATCGTCGATGTGTTGAAAGACAAGCCGGAGGATCCAGACCCCCTTCAGTCGTACGTGAACGAAGGGCCCGTCGACGTGACCCGCGACGGCCACCTGGTCGGCAGCGTGGACGACTTGCTGGACATGCTTGAGCCGCGCGAATATCGGGCGGTCGAGTCAGAGCATGTTGATTCGCTCCGGGGCCATGTCGATGCCTGTACGCCGTGTCAGTGGCGCGAGGCGGGGCTCGAGGGCAGGAACTGACGTGGGTACCGGGCCCGACGGGGGACTGCCGGGAGCCAAACGGCGCCTGCATGCTCGCTCCCGCTTGCGTGCCTAGCGCACGCTTCGGTACAATCTTTAGAGTGCATACGTTTTTTCGCGTAAACACGCGACGCATAAGCAATTAAGAGGAGGAAGCGTAATGGCTGACAAATTCGATCGCTCAAAGCCGCACCTCAACGTGGGAACCATCGGTCACGTCGACCACGGCAAGACCACGCTGACGGCGGCCATCACCAACGTCCTCTCGAAGAAGGGCGGCGGTAGCGCCCGGAAGTTCGAGGACATCGATAACGCGCCGGAAGAGAGGGAGCGCGGTATCACCATCGCCACGTCCCACGTGGAGTATGAATCCGACAAGCGGCACTATGCCCACGTCGACATGCCGGGTCACGCCGACTACGTGAAGAACATGATTACCGGTGCGGCGCAGGTCGACGCGGCGATCCTCGTGGTATCCGCGGCCGACGGCCCGATGCCTCAGACCCGTGAGCACGTCCTGCTGGCCCGCCAGGTCGGCGTGCCGAACATCGTGGTCTTCCTGAACAAGGCTGACCAGGTGGATGACAAGGACCTCCTCGACCTCGTCGAGGAAGAAGTCCGCGAGCTCCTGACCAAGTACGAGTATCCCGGCAAGGACATCCCGATCGTCCGCGGTTCCGCGCTCAAGGCCCTCGAGGGCGACGCGGAGAACGAGAAGGCGATCGAGGAACTCGTCTCCAAGCTGGACGAGTACGTCGAGGATCCGAAGCGCGACGTGGAGAAGGACTTCCTGATGCCCGTCGAGGACGTCTTCTCGATCAAGGGCCGCGGCACCGTTGCCACGGGCCGGATCGAGCAGGGCAAGGTCAAGGTCGGCGACGAGATCGAGATCGTCGGTATCCGCGACACCAGCAAGTCGGTGGTGACCGGCATCGAGATGTTCAACAAGTCGCTGGACGAAGGCCAGGCCGGTGACAACGCCGGTATCCTTCTCCGCGGCATCGAGCGGACGGACATCGAGCGCGGCCAGGTGCTGGCCAAGCCCGGTTCGATCACGCCGCACACCGAGTTCGACGCCGAAGTCTACATCCTCAACAAGGATGAAGGCGGACGCCACACCCCGTTCTTCAAGGGCTACAAGCCGCAGTTCTACATCCGGACCACGGACGTGACCGGCGAGGTCGAGCTGCCGGAAGGCACGGAGATGGTCATGCCCGGCGACACCATCAAGATGAAGGTCAAGCTGATCGCGCCGATCGCGATGGACCAGGGTCTCCGCTTCGCGATCCGCGAAGGCGGCAAGACCGTCGGCGCAGGAGTGGTGACGAACATCATCAAGTAACGAATCAGGATGGCCGGGCCCTCGCGGGCCCGGCCCCTAACTCACTCGCACCTTGGCAACCAAAGATTCCATCCAGCAAAAGATCCGCATCCGCCTGAAGGCGTATGACCACAAGGTCATCGACCAGTCGGTCCAGCAGATCATCCAGTCGACCGAGCGCTCCGGCGCGCAGGTAGTGGGTCCGATCCCGCTGCCCACGCACAAGGCGCGGTACACCGTGAACAAGTCGACTAACATGCACAAGGACTCCCGCGAGCAGTTCGAGATCCGGACCCATAAGCGGTTGATCGAGATTCAGAATCCGACCCCCAAGACGATCGACGCGCTGATGAGTCTGAACCTCCCCGCAGGTGTAGACATCGAAATCAAGATGTAGCCGTCCGCTGGCCGTGGCGCGTGAGCGCTTCCGGAGCCAAGACGGCAGGCCCCGTACCGGGGCATTGGTTTGAGCACAATGAAGATCCTAATCGGCGAAAAAGTAGGAATGACGCAAGTCTTTGACACGGCCGGCAACGCCGTGGGGGCGACCGTACTCAAGGTGTGGCCGAGCACCGTCGTGCGGCTCCGCACCAAGGAGCGGGACGGTTACGAGGCGATGCAGGTCGGGGCCGGGACCGCCAAGGAGAAGCGGGTCGGCAAGGCCGTGCTGGGCCAGACCAAGGGCACGGCGTACCGCATGTTGGCCGAATTCCCGAAGGCCTCGGATGACATCGCGGTCGGCGCGACGCTGGGTGCCGACCAGGTGGACTCGGGCGAGCTCGTGAACGTGACGTCGGTGTCCAAGGGGAAAGGCTTCCAGGGGACGATCAAGCGGCACAATTTCTCGCGCGGTCCGAAGACGCACGGTTCCCGCAACTACCGGGCGCCGGGTTCGATCGGCGGTACCGGCGCTTCCCGCGTGTTCCCGGGCCAGAAGATGCCGGGCCGGATGGGCAACGAACAGGTGACCACCCGCAACTTGGCCGTACTGAGCGTGGATACGGAGGAGGGCCTCCTGATCCTGCGCGGCGGCGTGCCGGGACCGCGCGGCAGCGTGGTGACGATCCGCGGCACGGGCGCCCAGACGAAGGTCCCGCCGGCACAGTCGGCGAAGCAGGACGAACCCGTGACCGACGACCAGCAGCCGCCGGTGGCAGACGAGACCGCGGCGCCGGCAGAGAAACCGAAGGCCGAACCGAAAGCCGAAGCGAAGGCGGAAACGCCCGCGGAAGCGCCGGAAGCCGAGGCATCGAAGGAGCAAGCCTCTAAGGCGGATGCCCGGGACGGTGCGAAACCCGACGACAAGGCGGGCAAGAAGGCCGACAAGGAGCAATCATGAGCGATACCAAGGGAATCCGGGTCGTGAACGCGAAAGGCGCGGCGCAGGCCAAGAAGTTGTCCGTGCCGTCCGCAGGCCTCTCCGATCAGAGCCTTGCCCGCGTACTCGTGGCGCAGCAGCAGAACGAGAACCGCAGCCGCCCGCTGACCAAGACCCGTGGCATGGTCCGCGGCGGCGGCGCCAAGCCATGGATGCAGAAGGGCACCGGCCGCGCCCGTGCCGGCTCCAACCGCTCCCCGATCTGGAAGGGCGGCGGCGTCACGTTCGGCCCGTCGGGCGAGCCGCGCCGCTACAAGCGGATCCCGCAGGCCGTGCGCCGGGCGGCCCGGGCGACGATCCTCGCCAAGCGGGCGGAGACGGGCAGCCTGGTGGTAATCGCCGGTACGCTTGGCCTGCAGAAGACCAAGGCCGCTTCCGTACTTCGGGAAAAGGTCGTGCCGACGGGGACCATCCTCGTGGTCGTCGCGCCGAAGGAGCTCGACCAGGTCTACGGCATCCGGAACCTCCGGAACTGCGACCTGACCACGACCGACGACCTCACCGCGGCGGACATCGCCCGGCCGGGGACGCTCGTCGTGACCGAAACGGCGTATCAGGCGCTGGTATCCGCCATCCCGGCGAAGCCCAAGGCCGCCGCGAAGCCGGCCAGCCCCGCGAAATCGCCGGCGAAACGGCCGGCCCGGAAAACGGCCGCGGCGAAGCCCGCCAAGCCGGCTGCGAAGAAACCCGCTACCAAACCCGCTAAGCCCGCATCCAAGGAGCAGCGATGAGGCTGGTTCCCCACGTTTCCGAGAAGGGCGTCGGCGATGCGAAGCAGCGCGTCTACGCGTTCCGTGTCCCGCGGACGGCCGTGAAGCTTGAGGTCAAGCGGCAGGTCGAGGCGGTGTACGGGGTCACCGTCACGGGCGTCCGCACGGTGATGCAGCCGTCGAAGACACGCCGACGCGGACGGAAGGGCGGAGGCAGCATCAATGGCCAGCGTCCCGGGTTCAAGAAGGCATACGTTACCCTGAAGGAAGGCGACACGATCAAGGATCTGAGCGCATAACCATGGCCATCAAACTCTACAAACCGACCACTCCCGCACGTCGCAAGGCGTCCGTGAGCACCATGCCGAAGGGCTCCGGCAAGCCGGCGAAACTGCCGAAGCGACTGCTCGGCGGCACCACCAAGCGGCAGGGTCGTTCATCGACCGGAGGGATCACCGTCCGCCGCCGCGGCGCCGGGGCCAAGCGCCAGGTCCGCGTGGTGGACCTGGTCCAGACCAAGGAGGTTTCCGCGACCGTCGAGGCGATCCACTACGACCCGAACCGCACGGCGCGGCTGGCGCTCCTCAAGTACGCCGACGGCGATCGCCGGTTCGTGCTGGCCGAGCAGACCATGAAGGTCGGGCAGAAGATCGCGGTCGGCGGCAAGGCGCCGCTCAAGACCGGCAACCGGCTTCCCCTCAAGCGGATTCCGGCGGGTACCGCCGTATTCAACGTCCAACAGCGCCCGGAAGGCTCGGGCACGTTCGTACGCTCGGCCGGCAGCTCCGCTACCGTGACGGGCCAGGAGCGCGGCGAGACGCTGGTGAAGATGCCGTCCGGCGAGGTCCGGCGGATTCCCGGCATTTGCCTCGCGACCGTCGGACAGGCCAGCAACCGCGAGCACGAGAACGTGCGTATCGGCAAGGCCGGCCGCAGCCGCCATATGGGACACCGTCCGAAGGTGCGGGGCAAGGCGATGAACCCGGTGGATCACCCCCACGGCGGCGGTGAAGGCCAGCAACCGATCGGCCTCAAGGGGCCGAAGACGCCCTCCGGCCTCTACACGCTCGGCCGTAAGACCCGCAAGAAGGGCCGCGCCATCCGGCGCGCCAAGCGGATCGTCCGCGACCGGCAGCGGTAGGTGCCCCGGCAAGTATCCCGGAACCGCGCCCCCTGCGGGATTGTTGCGTGCGTAATTCGTGCGTATACTGAGAAAAGCGTGGTGAGAAAATCACGCGGTAATACATCCGGCTAGTGGCAAAAGGCTAGTAGCCCGGGTGGAGTTTTGACGCTATGTCACGATCACTCAAGAAAGGACCATACGTAGACGAAAGACTGCTCCGCAAGGTGCAGGGTCTGAGTGCTGGTGACAAAGCCGTGGTCAAGACTTGGGCACGAGCCTCGGCGATCGCTCCCGAATTCGTCGGGAAAACGCTGGCCGTGCACAACGGGAAGGAACACATCCCGGTCTACGTGACGGAGAACATGGTCGGGCACAAGCTCGGCGAGTTCGCCCCGACCCGGAAGTTCCGCAGCCATGGCGGTAAGGCGGCGAAGGAGGCCTGATGGAAGTCGCGGCGAAAGCACGGTTCCAGCGCGGTTCGGTCCAAAAGGTCCGGCTGCTGCTGCAGCCGCTCCGCGGCATGCAGGCCGAAGAGGCGCTCCAGCAGCTCCGGGTGGCGCCCCAGGCGGCCGCCCGCCCGCTGCGCAAGCTGATCGCGTCCGCGGTCGCGAACGCCGAACACAACTACTCGCTCGATAAGAAGCGGCTGGTGATCGACCGGATCGCCGCCGACCAGGGACCCAGCTACAAGCGCTACCGACCCGTGGCACGCGGTCGCGCGCACGGCATCAAGCGGCAATCCTTCCACATGGCGGTGACGCTGCGTGATCTGCCGGAAGCCGGAGGCAAGGCGAAGGCCGCGCCGAAGAAGCGGGCGACGGCTGCCAAGACCACCAAGGCCGCCGTCAAGAAGACGGTCGCCAAGGCGGCTCCGAAGCGCGAATCGAAGGCGACGACCGGTCCTGAAGCCGCCAAACCGAAGGACCAGGCCTCGAAGCGCCAGGTCGCCCCGCGAGGTGGCAAGCCCGTCACGCATCGCAAATCGGAAAAAGGTACCGGACGAGGAAAGGGAGACTGATGGGGCATAAGGTAAATCCGAAGAGCTTCCGACTGGGCGTGGTCACCGACTGGAGCACGCGCTGGTTCGGCGGCGGCGAATTCTCGAAGCTGCTCGGCGAGGACATCGCCGTGCGCGAGTATCTGGAGAAGAAACTTGATCGTGCCAGCGTGGGGTCGATCCACCTCGAACGTTCGAAGAACCAGCTGATCGTGACGATCCACGCGGCCCGTCCGGGCGTGATCATCGGCCGGGGCGGCGCCGGCATCGAGGCGCTACGCAAGGAACTCGGCAAGCGCACCAAGGCCAAGCTCACCATCAACATCGAGGAAGTCCAGCAGCCCGACTTGGCCGCCCGCGTGGTCGCGGAATCGGTCGCGAGCCAGCTGGAGAAGCGGATCGCGTTCCGCCGGGCGATCCGGCAGACGATCGACCGGGTGATGAAGGCCGGTGCCCAAGGCGTGAAGATCAGCGTGTCCGGCCGTCTCGGCGGCGCCGACATGGCCCGTCGCGAAGTGGCGCACCAAGGCAAGGTGCCGCTGCATACGCTCCGGGCCGACATCGACTTCGGCTATGTCCTGGCTCGCACCACGCACGGCGCGATCGGCGTGAAGGTATGGATTTACAAGGGCGAGGTCGGCGAATACGCGGAGAAGCAGAAGGACCAGCCCCGGTTCGCGCCACCGCGTACCGGCCAGCAGGAAATCAGAGGAGGCTACGGTGCTCGCTCCGCGTAAGATGAAGCATCGCAAGGTGATGCGCGGCTCGATGAAGGGGCAGGCGCAGTCCGGCAACCGGCTCGCATTCGGCCGGTACGGCATCAAGGCGCTTTCCCGTGACTGGGTGACGGCGCAGCAGATCGAGGCCGCCCGCCGGGCGATGACCCGTCACGTCAAACGCGGCGGTAAGATCTGGATTCGGATTTTCCCAGGCAAGCCGATTACCCAGACCGCCTCGGAAACACCGATGGGCGGCGGCAAGGGCAACCCGTACGCATTCGTGACCGTCGTGAAGCCGGGCCACGTGCTGTTCGAGATGGACGGCGTGGAGCAGGAAGTCGCCCTGGAGGCGCTCCGGCTGGCGCGCCACAAGCTGCCGGTACGCACGAAGATCATCCGGAAGGAACTGGAGGACTGATATGGCGGAAGAACGCAAAGCCAAGCCCGTACAGAGCCAGGCTGCCGACGACGGCACGCAGGCCAAGAAGATCCCGACGGACGCCGCCGGCATCCGCAAGGAGCTGGAAACGGCACGCCGGGACCTGGTCCTGCAGAAGCTGGACTCTCCGGCACGGCTCAAGCAGCTGCGCCGGGCACTGGCGCGGACGCTCACCAAGGAACGGCTCGCAGCGGCCGGCAAGCAGGAGGCCGCCCGTGGCTAAGCAGATTACCGGTACGGTCGTCTCGAACAAGGCGGACAAGACCGCCGTGGTCGCCGTGGAGCGGCGGGTACGCCACGCGATCTACCGCAAGGCCTTCACGGTTACCAAGAAGTTCATGGCGCATGACGCGGACAACGCGTGTCAGCCGGGCGACGCCGTGACGATCGAGTCGAGTCGCCCGTTGTCCGCACGTAAACGCTGGAGGGTGATCGACCGGAAACCGGCCAAAGAGGAGAGCGCCGCATGATCCAGGCCGAGACCAAGCTGAACGTCGCCGATAACACGGGCGCCAAGGCACTCAAGTGCATCAAGGTGCTCGGCGGCTCCCGCCAGCGCTACGCCCGGTTGGGCGACCTGGTCGTCGCGTCCGTGAAGGAAGCCACGCCGCAAGGCATGGTCAAGAAGAAGGACGTGGTGAAGGCGGTCGTCGTGCGGCAGTGCAAGGAGCAGGGTCGCCGGGACGGATCGAGCATCCGTTTCGATGAGAACGCGGTAGTGATCGTCAATGAGGAAGGGCAGCCGAAGGGAACCCGGATCTTCGGGCCGGTCGCCCGCGAGCTCCGCGACCATGGCTATACCCGGATCGTCTCACTGGCCCCGGAGGTGCTCTGATGAAGTTCCGCACGGGCATGCAGGTGGTCGTGACCGCAGGCAAGGACCGCGGCAAGACCGGCGTGATCGAAGCGGTACTCCGGGAGCGGGAACGCGTGGTCGTCGGTGGAGTGAACGTCATGAAGAAAGCGGTCAAGGCGTCGGGGAAGACCCGGCAGGCCGGCATCGTGGAGTTTCCTGCACCGATCCATGTCTCGAACGTGATGGCGGTCGATCCCAAGTCGGGCAAACGCACCCGGATCGGCCACAAGGTGACGAAGGCGGCCTCCGGAAAGGTCCGGAAGGTACGGGTCGCCAAGAAGTCCGGCCAGGAGATCACGCTCGGAGGAGGGAAATGAACGTCGTCAGGGAATCGTTCAAGACGGTCAGTGACGAGCTCGCCAAGGAGCGGAACCAAATGGCCGTTCCGCGCCTGGAGCGGGTCGTGGTGAACGTCGGCACGGGCAGTCGCAAGGACGACAAGGCCTACAAGGAGATGGTCGCCGAGAGCCTGGTCAAGATCACCGGGCAGAAGCCCGCGATTACCGTGGCGCGCACGTCGATCGCCGGTTTCAAGCTGCGCGAAGGGCAGGAGATCGGGGCCAAGGTGACGCTCCGCGGCCGCCGGATGGAAGACTTCTTCTACCGGTTGGTACACATCGCGCTGCCGCGGGTCCGCGACTTCCGCGGCGTCTCGCCGAAAGGCTTCGACGGCCACGGCAACTTCAGCCTGGGGCTGCGTGAACATACGGTCTTCCCGGAGGTTTCCGCCGAGGACATCTCGCAAGCGCATCCGCTAGGCATTACCATAGTAACGACGACCGACGACGACGCTGAGGCGTTCGATCTCTTGAAGCGCCTCGGGTTTCCATTTGCGGAAGGTCGTCCGGGTAAGTAACGAATCGATATGGCACGTAAAGCACTCATCCTCAAGGCACAGCGCACTCCGAAGTTCAGCACGCGGAACGTGCGGCGTTGCACGCGCTGCGGCCGTCGCCGCGGGTACCTCCGCGACTTCAACCTGTGCCGGATCTGTTTCCGGGAGCTCGGCTCCCGCGGCAACATCCCGGGCGTAAAGAAGGCGAGCTGGTAACCATGACGATGACCGATCCCATTGCAGACATGCTCACCCGGATCCGGAACGCCACGGCGGTCGGGAGGGACTCGGTGCGCGTCCCCGCTTCCAAGCAGAAGCAGGCGATCGCTAACGTCCTGGTCAAGGCCGACTACCTCACGAAGGTGGAGACCGACGAGGGTGAGCTGGTGCTGCATCTCGCAGGGGAACGTCAGCTGGAGGGCCTGAAGCGGGTATCATCGCCGGGCCGGCGATTCTACGCGAAGAGCCGCGAACTGCCACGTGTCCGGCGCGGCCTCGGCATCGCGATCATCTCGACCTCACAGGGCGTGATGACGGCGGACGAGGCCCGGAAGCGCAAGCTCGGCGGCGAAGTACTCGCGGAGGTGTTCTGATGAACGATATCGTACTGAGTCGGATTACCAGGGTACCCGTACCGATGAAGGACGGCGTGACCTTTACCGCCGAGGGTGACCGGCTGACCGCCAAAGGTCCCGCCGGGGAGATCCGGAAGCACTATCCGGCTACGCTCGTGAAGTTGCGGCAGGCGGACGGGACGGTCACCGTCACGCCGGTCGATGACAGCCAGCGGGCCCGGGCGGCCTCAGGTCTCGTCCGCAGTCTCGTGGCCAGCGTCATCACGGGAGCGGCGGAAGGCTTCACCAGGCAGCTCGTGTTCAACGGCGTGGGCTATCGTGCCGCGGTCCAGGGCGACAAGCTCGTCCTGAACGTAGGCTATTCGCATCCGGTAGAGCTGACGATCCCCGCCGGCGCGACCGCCGAAGTGAAGAAAAACGTGATCAGCGTGAAGGGTGCCGACGCCGAGCAGATCGGCCAGTTCGCCGCGGAAGTCCGCGCGACCCGGCCGCCGGAGCCGTACAAGGGCAAGGGCATCAGGTACGCCGACGAGCAGGTCCGTCGTAAGGCCGGCAAGGCCGCGAAGGGAGCCGAGTGATGAAGACGATCGCACGATCGGCCCGGCATCGGCGCGTCCGTTCCCGGATCTTCGGGCCCGCGGACCGTCCGCGCCTGGTGGTCTTCCGGGGCACGAAGACAATCTCCGCCCAGCTGATAGATGACGCTACCGGCACGGTGCTGCTTTCCGTGACGAACGCGGGCACGAAGGGCGCCGCGGCCAACGTGGAAGCCGCGAAAGCACTCGGGACTGAAGTCGCCAAGCAGGCCAAGGCGAAGAAGCTTTCCGCCGCGGTCTTCGACAGGGCGGGATACCGGTATCATGGAGCCGTGAAGGCGATCTGCGAAGCGGTCAGGGAAGGCGGGGTGAAGATATGAGACCTTCACCCGCACCGACGCGCCGGGCCCCGCGCCCGCAGTCGGAATTCGAGGAGCGCGTGGTCCAGATCGACCGCGTAGCCCGCGTCCAGAAAGGCGGACGGCGGTTCCGCTTCCGGGCGACCGTCGTGATCGGTGACCGCAAAGGCAAGATCGGACTGGGAATCGCCAAGGCCGCCGACGTGCAGGGAGCGATCCGGAAGGCCATCTCGGTGGCCAAGAAGGAGATGATTACCGTGCCCATCGTCGACCAGACGATTCCGTTCCAGCTGACCACCTCGTTCGCCGGGGCCAAGGTCCTGCTCAAACCGGCGCGTCCGGGTACCGGCATCATCGCCGGTGGCGCGGTGCGTCCGGTGATCGAACTGTCCGGCATCACGAACGTGCTATCGAAGTCGCTGGGATCCGACAACCGGATCAACAATGCCAAGGCGGCGCTGACCGGCTTGGAGACGTTCGCGAATACGGACCTCTCGCGTCTGAAAGGCGCCGCGGAAGCGACCAAGGAAACAGCCAAGGAAGCCAAGAAAGAGGAAACCAAGGAAACCGCCAAGGAGGCCGCATGACCCTCGGACGCCTGCCGAAGACGACCGCCGCGCGCAAGCGCCCCGGCCGAGGAACGGCTTCGGGGTACGGCAAGACCGCCGGTCGCGGTACCAAGGGACAGAAGTCACGGGCCGGACATCATTACATGCCCGTCCGGTTCGAGGGCGGACAGATGCCGCTGACCCAGCGCCTGCCGAAGCTGCGTGGATTCAAGAACCACGGCCAGCAGACGGCCGCCGTTTCCGTCGCCCGTCTCGCAGACCGGAAACTCAGCGGCGCCGTCGACCTGGATGTGCTCAAGCAAGCGGGACTGGCTCCCCGGGACGCCCGGCGGCTCAAGGTGTTCGGAAACGGCACCGCGCCGAAGATTTCCCTCACGGCCGATGCCGTGACCGGCTCCGCTGAAAAGGCGATCAAACAGGCGGGCGGCAGCGTCAAGCTTCCCGCGTCCAAGCCGGACACGGAGTCCTCGAACGATGCTCGATAAGCTCAGGCAGGTATTCGCCCATCGTGATCTTCGCAAACGCCTGCTCTTCGTAGCCGGCATCCTGATCATTACCCGGATCCTGGCCCACGTGCCGATTCCGGAAGTAGACCTTGAGCAGGTCCGCAACTTCTTCGAACAGAGCCAGGTGTTCGGCCTGGTGAACCTCTTCACCGGCGGTGGGCTCTCCAACTTCTCGATCGCGATGATGGGCCTCGGGCCGTACATCACCGCGGCGATCATCATGCAGCTCCTGACATACTCGGTACCGAAGCTGGAGCAACTCCAGAAGGAAGGCGGCGAACAGGGCCGGCGGAAGATCAGCCAGTACACACGCATGCTGACGGTGCCCCTGGCGGCGCTGCAAGCCGTGGCGATGGTGAACCTGCTGCAGACCCAGCAGCTCGGCGGCGCGCCAATCGTCGGTGCGTTCGGGATCGAGCAGTGGCTGCTCGTGATCATCACGATGACCGCGGGGACCGTGATGCTGATGTGGCTCGGCGAGCTGATCACCGAGAACGGCATCGGCAACGGCATCTCGCTGATCATCTTCACCAGCATCGTCGCGGGTCTGCCGATGGCCCTCAGCCAGTCCTGGGCGGCCTCGCTCGGCGGCACCTCGACGCTACAGATCGTGCTACTCGGGGTGGTCGCGCTGGTGACCGTCTATGCGATCACGTTCATCACCGAAGGGACGCGGCGGATCCCGGTGACCTACGCCCGCCGGGCGACCGGCGTCAGACAAGCCGGCCGACCGGGCGCCCACATCCCGCTCCGGGTGAACCAGGCCGGCGTGATTCCGATCATCTTCGCGGTCTCGATGGTGCTGCTGCCCGGCATCTTCGCGGAGTTCTTCAAGGGCTCCTCGAACGCGGCGGTGGCCGACGCGGCGCGGGCGGTCTCCGACTTCTTCGCCACGACCCAACCGTGGTACTGGCTGCTCTACTTCCTGCTGGTGATCGGTTTCACCTATTTCTATACGTCGGTCACCTTCAACCCGAAGAACGTCGCCGAGAACATCCAAAAGCAAGGCGGTTTCATTCCCGGCATCCGGCCCGGTACCGAGACCGAGAACTACCTGCGGTACATCCTGAACCGGATCACCCTGGTCGGCGGCATCTTCCTCGGTACCGTGGCGATCCTGCCGTACCTGACGCAGTTCGCCGTTCCCGACGTGCAGACGCTGACGATCGGCGGCACCAGCATCCTGATCGTGATCTCCGTGGTAATCGAGACGATGAAGCAGATCAACGCGCAGCTCCTGATGCGGCGTTATGACCGGTACCAGGATACATGAAGCACCGGCGCCTTCACTTGATCGTCTTCGGAGCCCAGGGCGTGGGCAAGGGGACCCAGGCGAAGATCCTTGCCGAACGGTTCGGGCTCGTCCACGCGAACACCGGCGAGCGGCTCCGCGAGATGGCGGAGGAGCAGTCGGCGATCGGCGCCCGGATCTCCGAAACCCTCAAGCGCGGCCATCTGGTCTCGGACGAGCTGGCGACGGAGATGATCGAACTGCAGATCGGCGGCATTCCGCCGGATACCGGATTCGTCCTCGACGGGTATCCGCGGAACCGCTATCAGGCCGAACAGTTGCATCGCATCCTGGCGGGGATCGGCCGGCTCGATCCGAAGCCCGTCTTCATCAACTTCGAGGTGCCCCAGCACAAGCTCGTGGAGCGCCTGCTCAAGCGCCGGGAGATCGAAGGCCGCCACGATGACATCGAACCGGTGATCAAACAGCGGCACGAGCTGTACCAGGAGCAGACCCAGCCGGTATTGGATGCCGTGAAGGAGTGGGCGGACATCGTCCAGGTCAATGGTGACCAAACGGTAAGCGCGGTCGCCGAAGAAACCATCAGGAAGCTTCCGGATGCCGAAGACTGACGCTCCGGCCGCGCAGCGCCGGGCGGGCGAGATCGTCGCCCGGACCCTGGGTATGCTCCGGGATGCCGCCGTCCCGGGAATATCAGGTACCGATCTCGACCGGCAGGCCGAGGCCCTGATCCGTTCCCACGGCGGCGTGCCGGCGTTCAAGGGGTACCGCGGGTTTCCGGCCAGCGTCTGCCTGTCGGTGAACGAACAGGTGGTGCACGGCATCCCGACGGACCGTCTGCTCGCGGACGGCGATCTGGCCAGCTTCGACGTCGGCGCCCAGGTAGACGGGTACTACGCCGATGCGGCGTTGACCGTCGGCGTGGGGAACATCTCCGCGGACACGGAGCGGCTGCTCGCGACCACGGAAGAGGCGCTCGGTATCGCGCTCGGTGAGGCCCGGGACGGGCAGACCACCGGCGATCTCGGCGCGGCCGTGGATGCGTACGTGAAGGAGCAGGGATTCGCGGTGGTCCGCGACTGCGTCGGTCACGGCATCGGCACCAAGCTCCACGAGGAACCGTCCATCCCGAACTTTGGAAAAAAGGGTAAGGGAAGCCGTTTCTCGGTCGGCATGGTGGTGGCGATCGAGCCGATGGTGGTGGCCGGCAATCCACGGCTCGAGATCGCGCCGGACCACTGGACGCTCTCGACCGCCGACGGCTCGCTCGCGGCCCATGCCGAGGAGACCGTCGTGATCACCGACGGCGCGCCGATCCGCCTGACTCCGGCGACCCTACGCTTGTCCGGTGAAAATCCCGGTGCTAGACTGAGGAAAGCGACTCCCGGCGAGTCGCGGTAGTGTTCGTAGCGCGATTACCATGCCCAAAGAAGAAGTCATCGAGGTCAGTGGAACGGTCAAGGAGAATCTTCCGAATGCCATGTTCAAGATTGAGATCGAAGGCGGCCACGAGATCCTCGGGCACATCTCCGGCAAGATGCGCAAGCACTACATCAAGATCCTGCCGGGAGACAAGGTCACCGTCGAGATGACGCCGTATGACCTCAGCAAAGGCCGCATCACCTATCGGCACAAGTAACGAATCATGAAAGTACGAGCATCAGTAAAGCCCATGTGCGCCAAGTGCAAAACCATCCGCCGCCGCGGCGTGGTCCGGATTGTCTGTGATAACCCGCGGCATAAGCAGAGGCAAGGCTAGATGGCGCGGATCGAAGGAGTCAACCTGCCGAACGACAAGCGCGTGGAGATTGCCCTGACGGCGGTGTACGGCGTCGGCCGTTCGCACGCCGCCAAGGCGGTCGAGGCCGTCGGGATCGACCGGGCGAAGCGGGCCAAGGACCTGACCGAGGCCGAGGTGAAGCAGCTTGCCGACTTCGTCGGAAAGCTCACCGTCGAGGGCGACCTGCGGCGCGAAGTATCCGGAAACCTGAAACGACTGAAGGACATCGGCACGTACCGCGGCGTGCGGCATGAGCGGAAGCTCCCCGTCCGCGGTCAGCGCACCAAGACGAACGCCCGCGCGAAGCGAGGCAAACGGCTGACGGTCGGTTCCGGTCGGATCAAAGCGGCGGCGAAGACATGATGATGGCGGACGCGAAGACCGGCAAAGGACCCGCCAAGGGCGCGCACAAGCGGAAGATCAAGGCTCCGTCCGAGCAGGGCAAGGTCTACATCCAAGCCACGTTCAATAACACGATCGTCTCGTTCACGGACACGTCGGGGAAGGTGCTGACCTGGGGAAGCCCGGGAAGCGCCGGGTTCAAGGGCACCCGGAAGTCCACGCCCTATGCCGCGACGCTGGCGACCCAGCAGGCCGCCGAGAAAGCGAAGCAGGCGGGACTCCGCAGCGTCTCCGTATTCGTGCGCGGCGTCGGCAGCGGCCGTGACGCGGCGATCCGGGCGCTTCAGGCGTCGGGACTGAACGTCACCCAGCTCAAGGACATGACACCGGTGCCGCACAACGGCGTGCGGGCCAAGAAACCGAGGCGGGTCTGATGGCGCGGTATACGGGACCCAAGGCCAGGCGTTGGCGACGGCTCGGACAAGTGCCGCCGGACGGATCCGGCACGGCGGTGACGCGGCGGAGCTATCCGCCGGGACAGCACGGCCTGCGGCGCGGTGCCCGGCTCTCCGAGTTCGGTACCCAGCTCCGTGAGAAGCAGAAAGCTCGCTATACCTACGGACTCTTGGAGCGGCAGTTCCGCAACTACTACCGGAAGGCCGACCGCCAGTCCGGCATCACCGGCGAGAACCTGATGCGCATGCTTGAGCTTCGTCTCGACAACGTCATTTTCCGGCTCGGTATCGCGGAGACGCGGGCGCAGGCCCGGCAGTTCGTCGGACACGGCCACGTGCGCGTGAACGGCAGGAAGGTGAAGTCACCGTCGTACGCCGTGTCCGCCGAGGACGAGGTCACCCTCGCCGAGTCGTTCGCGAAGGCGTATCGTGAACGGACGGACCTTGATGCGCTGAAGGGCAAGAACCAGCCCGACTGGCTGCAGTTCGACGCGACCAAGCTCACCGGCAAGGTAATCGCCGAACCGGGACGCCAGGAAATTGACGCAACCATCAACGAACAACTGATCGTGGAGTTCTACTCCCGGTAGACCCCTTTAAAGAAGACTAATTTTTCGCTAAGCTTTAAGCTTGTTGACACTAGAAAGGAGCCTCGTGCAAGAGATCACCACCCCAGCCATCGAAACTAAGCAGGCCACCGCCGAGGAGGGCACGTTCGTCATCGAACCGCTGTACCCCGGCTACGGCACTACCATGGGCTCGGCACTGCGACGCGTGCTGCTTTCCAGCCTGACCGGTGCCGCGATCACCTCGGTGAAGTTCACCGGCGTCGACCATGAATTCTCGACCATTCCCGGCGTGAAGGAAGACGTGATCGAAGTCCTCCTGAACCTCAAGCAAGTCCGCTTCCAGCTGGACGGCGACGAACCGGTGACCGTCAGCCTGACCAAGAAAGGCGCCGGCAAGATTACGGCCAAGGATATTGCCGAGACCGACCGTCTCAAGGTCGTGGGCAAGGACCAGCACATCGCGACGCTTTCGGACAAGAAAGCCGCCGTGGATGCCGAACTGACGATCGAAAAGGGCCGCGGGTACTTCCCGGTCGAGCGTCGGGAGGAGCAGAAGCTGCCGGTCGGTACGATCGCGGTCGATGCCATCTTCACGCCGGTGAAACGGGTGAACTTCCAAGTGGAGAACACCCGTGTCGGCCAGATGACGAACTTCGATCGGTTGATCATCAACGTGACCACGGATAAGACCGTGGCACCGGCCGATGCCGTCAAGGATGCGGCACGGATCCTGGTATCCCAGTTCCAGTTGTTCGTAGACCCCGACGCGAAGCCGGAAGCGTCCGCGGGCAGCGCGTCGTCCGCACCGGCGGGCGCGAACCTGCCGATCGAAGAGGCGGGTTTTTCCGCCCGGACCGCCAACGCGCTCCTGGGTGCCGACCTCAAGACCGTCGGCGACGTCGCCAAGCTTTCCCGGGAAGACCTTGAGAGCCTCAAGGGGTTCGGCGACAAGGGCGTGACCGAAGTCTCCGGAAAACTGCAGGAACTCGGACTCACTAACGAGACCGCGGAGGCGTAAGCATGAAGCACCGCCGGCACGGTCGGTCCTTGGGACGGGTCGCCGAGCATCGGCGGGCGCTTCTGCGTAACCTCGCCACGTCGCTGATCATCGACGAATCGGTCGTGACTTCGTCCGGCAAGGCCAAGGAGCTGCGCCGGTTCGTCGAGCCGCTGATCACCAAGTCGAAGCACAATACGGTGCCGCACCTCCGGGCATTGGCCGGAGAACTCCCCGAGCCGAACGCGGTCAGGAAGCTCCTGGAAGAGATCGGCCCGAAGTACAAGGACCGGCCGGGCGGATACGTGCGATTGAGCAAGCTGGGGCCTCGCCCCGGTGACGCGGCCGAATCCATCAAGGTGGAGCTGGTATGACCGCCTCGCGGACACCGGCGCCGTCACGCGAACAGCAGGTGAGCCGCTGGTTCGTCGTCGATGCCGAGGACGCGATACTCGGCCGACTGGCGACCCGGATCGCCTCTGCCCTCCGCGGCAAGGACCTGGCGACGTTCGCTCCGCACGTCCCGACGGATACCCACGTGATCGTGGTCAACGCCGCCAAGGTGCGGGTGACCGGAAACAAGCTGACGGACAAGCAGTATCACCGCCACGGCGGTCGTCCCGGCTCGCTCCGTTCCCGGACCCTGGCGGAACAGCTTGAGCGGGATCCGCGCACGCCCCTCGAGCATGCCGTACTCGGCATGCTTCCCGATAACCGTCTCCGGCGCATCTGGCGCAACCATCTGCACGTCTATGCCGGTCCGGAACACGAACACGCCGCGCAGCAACCGAAGGAGTTACCGAATGGCTGAGTCCAAGACCACGTACGTCTCCGGCGTAGGCCGACGGAAGAGCGCGGTGGCGCTCGTCCGGCTCAAGGGCGGCAAGGGACATCACACCGTGAACGGGAAGCCGTTCAACGACTACTTCACGTTGGAGGCCTGGCGGACCCGGGCGACCCGGCCGCTCCGCCAGCTCGGCAAGGCCGGCAAGTACGACGTGTCCGTCCGCGCGCGCGGCGGCGGGATTTCGGCGCAAGCCGGTGCGGTCAGCCTGGGCGTGGCCCGGGCGCTGGTCGCTGCCGACCCCGAGGCCCGGACCGTGCTCAAGAAGGAAGGGTACCTGACCCGGGACGCTCGCGCCAAGGAACGGCGCAAGTACGGACTCAAGAAGGCCCGCAAGGCACCGCAATTCTCCAAGCGCTGATACGTGTGCGCCGGCGCCGGGCAGGGTAAGCTGAAACAAACGCATGCAATTGGCAATCTTCGGCTCTATCACCACTGAGGCGGGCAACCGCATCGACTCGTTCTTCCAGGCCCTGGACTTCGGCCCGATGGCGGTCGTCGATGTCATTATCGTCGGAGGGATCCTCTACTGGCTGTACCTGGTGCTCCGGGAAACCCGGGCGATCGGAATCATCTACGGCATCCTGATCATCGTGCTGGCGTTCATGGCAGCCCGGCTGTTCGGGCTCGATTTGCTGGCGTTCCTCTTCGCGAACCTGCTCACGCTGCTGTTCGTGGCGATTCCGATCCTCTTCCAGCCGGAGTTGCGCCGCGCTCTCGAACGGCTGGGCCGGGTACGCTATGGCCGGATCAAGCGGTTCGGTGCCGAACGTTCGGAGACCCTGGACAAGGTTGTCGAAGCTACCCGCATCCTCTCCCGGAACCGGACCGGGGCGATCATCGTCTTCAAGCGACGCACCGGCTTGTCCGACATCGTCACCAGCGGCGTGACGATGGATGCCGCGGTCTCGACACCGCTTCTCCTGAACCTGTTCTTCCGCCGTTCCCCGTTGCACGACGGGGCGGTGGTCATCGACGGTGACCGGATCGCCGCCGCCGGCGTCATGCTGCCGCTTTCGGAGCGCGACTACGGGTACACCCTGGGTGCCCGGCATCGTGCCGCGGCCGGACTCACCGAGCAGACGGACGCGGTGGTCCTGGTGGTCTCGGAGGAGCGGGGCGTCATCTCCCTGTCGGTGGGAGGCAAGATCACGCCCGGTATCGAGCCGAGCGATTTGCGGCGGGTTCTCGCTGAGTTCCTGGTACGGCGGCCCGGAAACCGGTGGAACGGTACCGGCAACGGCCGGCCGGACAAGGAGCGGAGGCCGTCGCGGCGCAAAGCATCTCCCCGCACGCCGACCAAACGCACCGCCAAGCGTTCACCGCGCAAACGGAGGCGCTGATGCGGGTCCGGACGATCCTTTGGGGGCTTGGAATCATCGCCATCGTCTGCTGGGTCGCCTGGGCCCTGACGATCGTGAACACGAACCCGGAGCAAGGTGGCCAGGTCGCCCTACTCTCGTTCTACATCTCGCTGTATGTCGCCCTCGTCAGCACCCTGGCGCTCGCCGGGTACGCCGTCCGGCGCCATTTGGGCAATAACGAGCTGCGATATGCCAACCTCCAGACGGCGTTTCGCCAGGCGTTCATCGGCAGCGCGTTGCTGGTGGCGTTGCTGGCCCTCCAGTCCGTCCGTCTGCTCGCCTGGTGGGATATACTGCTATTGGTGGTAGTGGCCCTACTGCTGGAATTATATGTACGATCCAATGCACGACCCGGAAACCTTTGACCGAATCGTCACAGAAGCCACGGAGGCGCTCTCCCGGGCGTCCGGTCCCGCCCAATACGCGAAGCTCCAGACGGAGTTCCTGGGACGTAACGGCCGGCTGACCAAAGCGCTCAAGGACATCAAGGCGCTTCCGGAAGGCGAACGCCGGACGGCGGGCATCGCCGGCAATACGGCCAAGGCCAAGCTGGAGCAACTGTTCGCTGCCGCCAGGCGAGAGGCTTCCGAGCAACCCGCGGCACCGGCCGACGTGACCCTGCCGGGTGAGCGGTTCCGGGTCGGGCACCGGCACCCCGTGCTGACGGTCCTCAGGGAACTTGAGGACATCTTCCACGGTCTCGGCTTCACGACCGTGGAAGGCCCCGAGGTCGAGGATGACTGGCATAACTTCGAGGCGTTAGGCATGGGTCCGGACCATCCGGCCCGTGATATGCAGGATACGTTCTACCTGGCTGGCTCAGAAGGGCCGGAAGGCCGCTTCCGGCTGCTGCCGCGTACGCATACGTCCGGCGTCCAGATCCGTGCCATGCAGGATGCGAAGCCACCGATCCGGATCATTGCGCCGGGGCTGGTCTATCGGAACGAAGCCGAGGACGCCACGCACAGTGCGGTCTTCCACCAGATGGAAGGTTTGCTGGTGGACGACCAGACGACGTTCGCGGACTTGAAGGGCGTGCTTACCGAGGCGGCACGCGAGCTGCTCGGCGCCGATACCAAGATCCGGTTCCGTCCGAGCTTCTTTCCGTACACCGAGCCGAGCGCGGAGATCGATATGTCCGTGCCGCACGTCCGTGATGGCGAATGGCTGGAGCTGGGCGGCTGCGGGATGGTGCATCCGCAGGTGCTGCGGAACGTGAAGTGGGATCCGAAAAAGTACCGCGGGTTCGCGTTCGGTCTCGGTCCGGCCCGGATCGCCATGCTGAAGTACGGGATTAACGACATCCGGCAGTTCTTCGCGCCGGACGTCCGGCTGATGGAGCAGTTCTGATGCAGGTATCCGTCGACTGGCTCAAGGAATACGCACCGGTGAAAGCCGGGACCCATGAGATCGCCGAACGCCTGACGATGACATTGAACGAAGTGGATGAGATCCGGTCGGTCGGCAATCTGAAGGACGTGGTGGTGGGAGAGATCGTCGACGTGAAGCCGCATCCTGATGCGGACCTGACGGTCTCCCAGGTCGCGACGGGTCCCACCAAGCGTCGTCAGATCGTTTTTCGGGATCAAACGCTGACCGTCGGCCAGAAGATACCGGTCGTATTGCCCGGGACCGTCCTGCCCGACGGATCACGAATCTCGAAGCGGAGTATCAGGGGCATCACTTCCGACGGCATGGCATGCTCCGCATACGAGCTCGGGGCGGGCAGCGACCATTCGGGGGTATGGGTGTTGCCGTCGGATGCGAAGGTCGGCGCCCGGTTGCCCGCGGCGCTGGGCCGTCGGCATGACACGTTCGAGCTGGAAGTGCTCGCCAATCGCCCGGACTGCATGGGGCACCTCGGTATTGCCCGGGAAGTCGCGGCGGGATTCGGCGTATCGCTGCGTGAGCCGCGCTTGAAGACGCCGGACCGGGTGGTTCGGGGCTCGTACCGGGTCCAGCACGTGGCGGACTGCACGCGGTACTCTCTCGCGCATTTGCGTGGCGTGGAGAACCGGGAGAGCCCGGAGTGGCTCCGGCGCCGCCTGACCGCCGTGGGGCTGCGCCCCGTGAACGCGATCGTCGACGTGACCAACTTCGTGATGCTCGAATACGCCCAGCCGCTGCATGCGATGGACGCGGCCAAGATCGACGGGAGCGTCGTGAAAGTGCGGACGGCCCAGGACGGCGAGCAGGTCGTTACGCTGGACGGGGAAACCCGGAAAGCGCCGGCGGGTGCGCTCCTGATCGCCGACCGGAACAAGCCGCTCGGATTCGCCGGGATCATGGGCGCGGCCAACTGCGAGATCGGGGACGATACGACCGACGTGGTCCTGGAGTGCGCCCACTTCGACCCCGCGACGATCCGGCGGACGAGCCGGGCGCTCGGAATCCGGACCGACGCCTCGGCGCGGTTCGAGCGCGGCGTTTCCGAAGCGCTGGTCCGGCCGGCGATCCGCCGGGCCGTCGACCTGATCCTGGAGATCTGCGGCGGATCCCTGGCGCAGCTTTCGGATTCGTATCCGAAGCCGGCCCGTCCCGGCAAGTCGAAGCTTTCGCTTCGGGCGGCGGCGGACTTCCTCGGTGTCTCCGTTCCTGCCGCGACGGCGAAAAAAATCCTGAAGTCCCTCGGTTTCGGAGTGTCCGGTTCCGACGATGCCTGGCAGGTCACGGTGCCGTCCTGGCGCACGGATGTACGGGAACCGGTGGACCTCTACGAGGAACTGATCCGTCACTACGGTTACGACGCGATTCCGGCGACACTTCCGGAGGGGTCGGCAGGGGCGGCAAAACGGCCGGCACCGGCACGCCTGGCGGACTCCCTGCACGAGGTCCTGGTCGCCGCCGGCTTCACCGAGGTACTGACGCATTCGCTGGTCGGCCCGAAGCTCCTTGAGCGGAGCGGGTTCTCCGCCAAGCTGTCCGAGATCGCGAATCCGCTCTCGGACGACTATCGCTACCTTCGCGGCAGTCTCGGGCCCCGGCATCTCGAGGCGGTGCAGGCGAACCTGCGCTGGCGGAAGGATGTGCGGTTCTTCGAGACCGGCCGCGTATTCGAGCCAGGGGAATCGGCCCCGAACGAACAGCGGAAGCTGATGGTCACCGCCGGCACCAAGGTCCGCGGCGCGTCGTTCGAGACGGTCCGCGGCGCGCTGACCCTCCTCGTCGACCGGCTCAAGATCCCGCGGGAGAAACTCCGCTTCAAGGGCGTGACGCTCGGCAAATTCGTGCCCGGACGGCACTTCCAGGCGTGGATCGGGAACGTCCGGATCGGCTGGGTCGCCGAGTTCCGTTTCCCGGACCGTTTCAAGGCCGGGAGCATCTCGATGCTCTCGATCAACCTGGATCGGCTGCCGCAGGCCCTGCCCGAGGAATGGCGCGTCCAGATGCCACCGGTCCACCCGCCGGTCTATCGCGACCTGTCCGTGTACCTCCCGGAACAGGCGCCGTTCGCGGAGCTGCTCCATACGGCCGTGCAGAACGGGAAGCCCCATCTCGCTGCCGTCGGCGATCCCGACCTGTTCGTCCACAAGGGACAGCGCAGCATTACCGTGCCGCTGGAATTCCGCGCCGAAGGCCGGACCTTGACCGACGGTGAGGTCAACTGCCTGATGGCGAACATCGAGGCGGCGGTGAAGTCCCGGGGCTGGGAAGTGCGGGCGTAGCACTGCGCTTGAAAAGTCCGTCATTCTGATATTTCTAAACGGCTCGGTGCTCGAACCGATCCGCATTTCGCGATATACTGGCACTAAGGAAGGAATCCGGAATCATGCCAAAACCGAAAACCAGCAAGCCATCCAAGAAGCCGGCCGCAAAGCGGGTGGGGTCCGCCAAGGCTAAGGCTAAGGCTAAGGCTGCGGCCAAGGCGCCGAAGCAGGCGGCGCCCGGTAAGGGCTATACCGCCCAGTCCATCCAGGTCCTGCAGGGCCTGGAGCCCGTCCGGAAGCGCCCGGGCATGTACATC
>CAYZCS010000009.1:0-23677 GCA_964476895.1 uncultured Candidatus Saccharibacteria bacterium
GACATCATCGCGATCCTCGGCGTGGACGAGCTGTCCGAAGAGGACAAGCTGACGGTGGCTCGCGCCCGGAAGCTCCAGAAATTCCTCTCGCAGCCGTTCTTCGTGGCAGAGGTGTTCACCGGTACGCCGGGCATCTATGTCTCGATGGAAGACACCGTCCGGAGCTTCGGCGAGATCATCGACGGCAAGCACGATCACCGCAGCGAGGACGACTTCACGTACGTCGGCAGCATCGACGACGTGGTGAAGAAGTCGGGCGACAAGCCGGCCAAGCAGCAGCGCGGCCGGGACAAGACCAAGGCGTAACCATGGCCAGAACGACCGAACTCAGCGTAGTCACGGCGACGGGGACGGTCGCGGAGGGCCCCGTACTGTCGGTGACCATCCCCACGACGGACGGGGAGATCACGGTGCTGCCCGAACATGCCCCGATCGTATCGGTGATCCGACCGGGCGTGATCACGACCCGTACCGAGAAGGACGAGCAGCACCTGGCGGTGTCCGGTGGATTCCTCCGGGTCTCCGGCGAATCGGTGACCATCCTGGCTGACACCGCGGAACGCGCTGACGACATCGACCGGCAACGGGCGGAACAGGCCCGGAAACGCGCCGAGCAGGCGATGGCCGGGAAGCTCGAGCGCGAAGAAGTCGCTGAGACACAAGGGGAGCTCCAGAAGCACCTGGCCCGGCTCCGGGCCGTGGAACTGGCCGGAGCCCGCCGGTCACGGACGAAGGACGCTCCATGACCAAGTTCATCATCGATGGTCCGTGCAAGCTGCAAGGCACCACCAAAGTGGAAGGCAGCAAGAACGCCGCCCTGAAAATCCTGGCGGGAACCTTGCTGGCACATGAGCCGGTCACTCTGACGAACGTCCCGAGAATACGTGACGTGTCCATCATGCTCGATATCCTCCGATGCTTCGGCATGAAGATCACGGGCGTGCCGCCGCGCCTGAAACTGGATCCCACGAAGCTTCGCCCGGCGTCGATCCCGGACCATCTGTCACGGAGCCTGCGTGCCTCCATCGTGGTGCTCGGTCCGGCCTTGGCACGGTTCGGTCGCGTGCGGGTGGCACATCCCGGGGGAGACGTGATCGGTCGTCGCCCGCTGGACACCCATTTCCGGGCACTCAAGGCGCTCGGAGGAACGGTCGAGCGGACGAACTCCGACTATCGGGTCACCGCCAAGCGTTTACGGGGCAAGGAGATTTTCCTGGAGGAAGCCTCCGTCACCGCGACCGAGAACCTGATCATGGCCGCGGCTACGGCGAAGGGCACCACCCGTATCCACAATGCCGCCTCGGAGCTGCATACCGCGGACCTGGCGAAATTCCTCACCACCCTCGGGGCGGATATCGAAGGGGCCGGCACTAACCTCGTGACCGTCCGCGGTGTGGAGCGTCTCGGCGGGGGCGTCCATGAGGTGCGGCCGGACGAGATCGAGGCCGCTACCCTGATGATCGCCACGGCACTGACGGACGGCGACGTGACGCTGACCGGCGTGGATCCGGAACGTTTCGGCATGATCCTGATCAAGCTGCGGGAAGCGGGCATCCGTTTCACCACGCACGGCGACCGCATCAGGGTCCATGGCCGCCAGCGGATCCGGCCGACTAACGTCAAGACCAATATCTGGCCCGGATTCCCGACCGACTTGCAGCCGCCGTTCACCGTGCTGATGACCCAGGCCAAGGGGATGAGCGTGATCCACGACTGGATGTACGAAGGCCGGCTCTTCTATACGGACAAGCTGGTCTCGATGGGGGCGAATATCACCATGGCCGACCCGCACCGGATCATCGTATTGGGACCGACGCCGCTCGCAGCCAAGGAACTCGAAAGCCCGGATATCCGGGCCGGTATCAGCTTGTTGGTGGCGGCGCTGATCGCGAACGGCAAGACGACCATCGATCATGCGGAGTGGATCGAACGCGGGTACGAACGCATCCCGGAACGGCTACGGCGCCTCGGGGCGAAGATCAGGCGCGTTGCCGAGCAGTAGGCCGCGTAGTAGGATGAGCGGTGCGCTCGGTTTTGCGCAAAATTATAGGTTGAATGTACGAACACGTTGTTCAGTAAACGGATCGGTATTGATTTAGGCACTTCGAACGTCCTCGTCTACGTCGAGGATAAAGGCGTGGTTATCAACGAACCGTCGGTCGTGGCGGTCTCGACGGAGGACAACCGGGTGATGGCGGTCGGCCAGGAGGCTAAGGAAATGGTCGGCCGGACTCCTGAACAAATCGTCGCACATCGTCCGCTGGCGGACGGTGTGATTGCCGATTACCGCGTGACCGAAGCGATGCTCCGGTACTTCATCAACAAGGCGGTAGGAAGCGTCCGCTTCTTCCGCCCCGACGTAATGGTCTGCGTGCCGGCCGGCGTGACCTCGACCGAACGGCGCGCCGTGATCGACGCGACCACGGCGGCAGGCGCGAAGAACGCCTATATCATCCGGGAGCCGCTGGCGGCGGCGATCGGCGCGGATATCCCGATCGGTTCCGCCTCCGGTAACATGGTGATCGACGTCGGCGGCGGAACGTCAGAAGTCGCGGTGATCTCGCTCGGCGGCATCGTGGCGGTGGAATCCGCCCGGGTCGGCGGTGACAAGCTCGACCGGTCGATCGCGGCGTACGTACGCCGGCGGCACAACCTGGCGATCGGCGACGTCACGGCCGAGCAGATCAAGATTCAGATCGGTTCGGCCATGGCGCTGCCGGAAGGCGAGGAAATGAGCATGGAAGTGCGTGGTCGGGATATGGTCGCCGAGATGCCGAAGACGATCACCCTCAAGACGAACGAGGTCGTGCACGCGATCCAAAGCCAGCTCGCGGAGGTGATCCAGGCGGTGAAGGGCGTACTCCAGCAGACGCCGCCGGAACTCTCCGCGGACGTGATAGACCGGGGGATGGTGATGGCGGGCGGTGGCTCGCTCCTCAGGAACATCGACCGAGTGATCACCCAGGCGACGAGCGTGCCGTGCCACGTGGCGGAGGACCCGCTGTTCTGCGTGGTGCGGGGAACCGGCGTGGCCGTCGAGAACCTCGATTCGTACAAGCGGGCCGTCGCGGTACGGTGACATGACCGAGATGCCGGAACACCGCTCCGAACAGCGACCCGGGGTGGGCGTGGGCGTATTCGTCATTCGCGACGGGAAAGTGCTGTTCGGTAAACGAAAGTCCGCGCATGGCGAGGGCATGTGGGCGCCGCCGGGCGGCAAGTTGGACATAGGTGAGACCGTCGTTGATTGTGCCGCCCGAGAACTGAAGGAGGAGACCGGACTGACCGTTGTCCGAGCGGAAAAACTGCCGGTCTATACGGAAGACTTCTTCGAAGAACTGCATTTCATCACAACGTACGTGCTGGCGGAAACCTCCGGCGAACCGCGCGCCATGGAGCCGGAGAAGTGCGAAGCATGGGAATGGTTCGACTGGGACCAAAAGCCTGAACCTTTGTTTCTCACTATCCGGAATCTCGACAAGCAGGATTATCGTCCGCCGGGTGCGTAGTCGCGGACCGGGCGGCTGGCCGGTAAGCTGAAGCCATGCTGATCGGCATCGATGCATCGCGCGCCAATATCCCGGAGCGTACCGGGGTGGAGTGGTACGGCTACCACCTGATCAAGGCGTTCGCCAAGCTCGACCGGAAGAACGAATACCGGCTCTACGTCCGCGAGCCGTTCAGGAAAGACCTGCGGGATCTCCCGGATAACTTCACGCCGGTCGTCGTGCCGGGGCAGCGCCTGTGGACTTACTGGGCGCTGAGCCGCGAGCTACGCCGGAACCCCGTCGATGCATTGTTCGTACCGTCGCACACCGTGCCGCTGGTCCATCCGCCCCGGACGGTCGTCACCGTCCACGACGTCGGTTTCCGGAAGTTCAAGCGGAACTACCGGCGCACGCACTACCTGAGCCTGGCGCTCGGCACCAAGTGGTCCGTACGGCGGGCAAGCACCGTGGTGGTGCCGAGCCGTACGGTGGCGCGGGAACTCGGCACGGCCTACGACCTTCCCGCCTCGAAAGTGGCCGTGGTCCCGAACGGCTTCGACCCGGACGCGTTCTCGGGAATCACCGCTTCGCGGGTCGCGGAGGTGATGAAGCATCATCGCATCAAGGACCCGTACCTGCTCTTCACCGGCCGGCTCGAGCTCCGGAAGAACGTATCGCGGATCATCGAGGCGTTCTATCGGCTGCGCGATTCGGGTCTCTTCGGCGGGCAGCTGGTCCTGGTAGGCAACCCCGGACTGGGATATGAAGAAATCCGCCGTCTGATCATCAAGCGGCCGGTACCGGAGTACGTGGTGCACACCGGCTACCTTCCCGATGACGAACGGGCGGCGTTGCTGAAGGGTGCCCGGGGTCTCGTGTTCCCCTCGTTGCACGAGGGGTTCGGCATCCCGATCCTCGAGGCGTTCGCCGCCGGCACGCCCGTGATTACCGCCGACCGCGGCGCGACCAAGGAAGTGGCCGGTACCGCCGCGCTGCTGGTCGACCCGGAGAGTGTGGAATCGATCCACCATGGCATGGAGCAAATCCTGGCCGATACCGGTCCGGCGGCGCGGCTGGTCGCGGCCGGTACGCAGCGGGCCCGGCAGTTCGGTTGGGACAAGACGGCCCGGCAGATCCTGGAGATCCTGACGAAATGAATTCCGAAGCACGACAGTCCGTGGAGATCCTCGGCGTCCGGGTGGATGCGCTGACCGCGCCGGAGGCGGTGGCGCGGATCCGGCGCGGTATTCAGGATGGGAAACGGCTGCACGTCGTGACGGTGAATCCGGAGATGATCATGCGGGCGCGTCATGACTCCGCCTACCGGAAGATCCTGAACGGCGCGGACCTCTGCCTGGCCGACGGCATGGGAACGATCTGGGCGGCGCACTACCTGAGCCGTCCGCATCGCCGCGGGCCGCTGCCGGCGCTGCGGGCGTACGGATTCGCGCTGTGGTGGCTCCTGATGCTGGCGATCTGGCCGGCACGCCTAATGCGCCGGTTGCCCGGGACCGTGCCGGGATCCGACCTGGTGCGCGACCTCACGGGCATGTGCGAAGAGTTCGAGTATCGGCCGTTCCTGCTGGGGGCGGCTCCCGGCGTAGCGGTCGCGGCGGCCGAGGAACTGCAGGAGGAATTTCCCGAAGTACGGATCGCGGGGGCGACGGCCGGCTCGCCCCGGGCAGCCGATGATGCGTCCGTGCGCAGGGAGGTCGCGGCCGCGGAGGCGGAAGTACTCTTCGTCGCTTATGGCGTGCCGAAGCAGGAACAGTGGATTTCCCGGAACCTTCCGAAGCTTCCGCGGCCGATCGTCGCGGTCGGGGTCGGCGGCAGCTTCGATTACCTGGCGAGGGCGGCGTCCCTGGAAGGTGGATCCGCGGCCAAGCCGCCGCCGGGTATCGTCCGCCGCCGCGGTTTCGAGTGGCTCTGGCGGCTGATCACCCAGCCGTCACGTCGGCGCCGGGTACTGACCGCATTCCCGCTCTTCGTGCGTGCCGTCGTCCGTGACGCCCGCCTTGACAAATAGCTTGGTTAAGGCTATATTTGGACATTCTACGGAGTGCCTATGAGTGAACGAGAATCGGACCAGCGTCCCGAAGCGGCTGAGTTCAGGGTGGAATCCGAACTGGATCCATGGCGGATCGAGGAGATGGTCGATACGTTCCTCGAAGATTCCGATGCGCTGAACGAAGCATGGGAAAGACTGACGCAGGATGCCGAACACGGCCGGCTGGACCCCGTTGAGCGGGCGCACGTCTCCGCGGCCACCAGGGCCATCGCCGAGATGGCGAAGGAATCGGAACGTGACCACCTGACCGGCCTGCGGAACCGCCGGGCATTGGAAGGTATCGGCGGCACCAGAGGGGATTTCGAGAAGGAGATCGCCACCGCGAAACGCGAAGGATACCCCCTTTCGTTCGTCGTCCTGGACCTCAAGGGATTCGGGGAGATCAACGAGGAAAAGGACCATGCCATCGGCGACCAGACGCTCAGGGAGGTCGGAGATGCCATGAAGGCCATCGGCTACTTGGTGCGCAGTCGCTTGCGGTCCGGTGACATCGGCTACCGCTTCGGCGGGGACGAGTTCGGCATCATGCTCCCCCGGGTCGGCTCGAAGGAGCAGGCCGAGACTGTCGTCAGGCGCTTGAGCAGACATTTCCCGACCAACCCGGTCACCGGCAGGCGGGTGGAGATGAACGAGCCGTTGTCGGTCGTGACCTACCAGCCGACCGATCGGGAAGGCGACGATGCCGATGTGGCGAAGTCGCTTCTCGACGAAGTTTGGCAAAGCCTCCACAAGGATAAGGCTTCCGGCGACTCGGATCCGGCAGAAGCCGGCGGGACGGCCGGGCAATGACGCTCTCCTGAGCTACACTGGAGCCATGCCCGAGCAACGCATGGTCACCCGGTTCGCACCGTCGCCGACGGGGTATTTGCACGTCGGTGGCGCCCGGACAGCACTGTTCGCCTGGCTCTGGGCCCGTAAACATGGTGGTGCATTCCATCTAAGGATCGAGGATACGGACCGCCAGCGGTTCGTCGCGGACGCGGAGGAACAGATCAAGGACAGTCTGCAATGGCTCGGTCTTGATTGGGATGGTTCCGTGCTCCGGCAGTCGGAACGGCTTGAGAAGTACCGGCTCTACGCGGAGCAGCTGGTGAAGGACGGCCATGCATACGTGTCGGACGAATCACCGGAAGAGACGAAGGCGCTCAAGGAGCAGTGGCGGAATACCGGCGCGAAGCACGGCCAACCGCTCCGGTACCGCGGTCGCGACCAGGATCTCTCATATGAACCCGGTCGGCACATCCATTTCCGCTGGCCGGACGAACCGAAGCGGATGGAGGTCACGTACTTCGAGCATCCCAAGAAATCCTGGAAGGCTTCCGTCGACCCTCAGGACGCCCCGTCGGCGTTCGAGGATTTCGTCCTGATCAAGTCCGACGGCTACCCGACCTACAACTTCGCGCATATCGTCGACGATCACGAGACCGGCGTGACCGCGGTCATCCGCGGCGATGAATTCACCTCAAGTCTCAACAAGTACTACGCGCTCTACGAGGCATTGGGGTGGGGCAAGGACCGGCCGGCGTTCTACCACGTCCCGACGATCCTCGGGCCGGACAAGGCCAAGCTCTCCAAGCGGCACGGCGCCGCGGACGTGCGCGATTACCGGGTCGCGGGCTATCTGCCGGAGGCACTCGCCAACTTCGTGGCATTGATCGGTTGGAATCCCGGCGGCGACCGGGAGGTATTCCTGAACCTGGAAGAGCTCACGGAGGCTTTCGACCTCTCCGGCGTCCAGCGCTCTCCCGGCGTCTTCGATGAGGAAAAGCTCCGTTGGCTGAACGGCGAGCACATCAAGGCGCTCGGCGTCGAGGCGCTCCTGCGCCGGGCGGTCGATGCCGGATTCTGGACTGCCGGCGACGCGGCCTATGACGAACGGGTGCTCGGGATGTCCGCCGAGCGCATCCGTACCCTGGCCGAGCTGAAAGAGGTCAAGGGGGGCTATTTCTACCATCGTCCCAAGGTCACGCGGAAGCGCCTGGTAGGCAGCGAGAACCCCCAGACCGTCGGCGTCTGGCTGGAGCGGGTGCTGCGCGACCTTTCCGGCCTGCCGGAAGCGGACTGGAACGCGCAACGGATCGAGAACGTCCTTAACGACGTGCGTAACGAGCTCGACCTGGAGCCGAAACAGCTGTATCCGGTGCTCCGCATCGCGGTCACCGACGCCGACCGCACCCCGCCGCTGTGGGACGTGTTCGAGACCCTCGGCAAGGGGGAGACGGTCGCGCGGCTCGACGACGCGCAAAGCCTCGTCGCGTAGGCGGCCCGTTGGTATCATGGGTGCAGCGGAAGCCGCCTCAAAATGCGAAAACAACCATGACATTCACCATCAAGCAACGTGAGTTCGAGGGTCCGCTCGATCTGCTCCTGCAGCTGATCGAAGAGCGTGAGCTCGATATCACTACCGTGGCATTGGCCGAAGTGACCGACCAGTACCTCGGCCAGGTCCGGACGCTCTCCCGTGAGAACCTTTCGGAGATCTCCGACTACCTGGTGATCGCCGCCCGGCTTGTCGTCCTGAAATCCCGTGCCTTGCTGCCGGCCGAGGCCGAGGAAGTCCCGGAAGAAGACGACCTCGCGCAGCGGCTCGCTGAATACAAGGTATACAAGGAACTGGCAGGGGCACTGGGAACACGCGTCGAGGAAGCGGGACGGAGCATCGGCCGGCCGCCGCTACCGATCGAGCCGCCACGGAAGCTGGTGGCCGACGGCGTGGACCTGACCGGCCTGCACCGGGCGTTCCAGTCCGTCCTGGCCGAACTCCCGAAGCCGGAACGGCTGCCGGAGGAAACGCTGGAAGAGCAGGTCACGATCGATGAGTGCATCGACGAGGTCCGCCGCCGGCTGCTGGAAGGGCCGGTCGGATTCCGCTCGTTCTTCAAGGATGTCACCGGGCGGGTGCGGATGATCGTCACGTTCCTGGCGATACTCGAGCTGATCAAGCAGGAGGCCCTGACCGTACGGGAAGACAAGGGGGTCACGCTGTGTCCGGCCTGAGCCCCGAACAGACGGTCGAGAGCATCCTGTTCGCGGCCGGGGAGCCGGTTCAGTTCTCCGACTTGACCGCCGTCACCGGCTTGGCACGGAAGGAGATCAAGGAAACGCTGGCGGCGCTCCAGGAGCGGTACGCCGACCGGGGGATCCGGGTGGTGATAGGCGAGAAGGAAGCGCAGTTCGTGACCGCGCCAGAGGCCGTCGATGTCGTCGGTACCTTCCTCAAGCAGGAGCTCCGCGGACGCTTGTCGAAAGGGGCGCTGGAGACACTGGCGATCGTCGCCTACCGGGGTCCGGTCACCCGTCCCGAGGTGGAATCGATCCGCGGCGTACAGTCGGCCGCGCCGGTCCGGACTCTCGCGATCCGCGGATTGATCGCGGAGGTCGGCCGCAAGCAGGAGCCCGGTAGGCCGATCCTTTACGACACCACGATCGAACTCCTGAAGCATCTCGGCCTCGGCTCCAAGGACGAGTTGCCGTCGGTACCGGAAGAACTCCAGGCGCGGCTGAAGGAAGTCAGCACGCCGGCGACCTGATGGACTGGTTCACGCAGCTCTGGCTGGGCACGGTGGTGTTCGCCGGCACGGTATTTCCCGGGATCCTGCCGGAGGCGGCGCCCCCGGCGCAGTCAGAACGCGTGGTGGCTGATGCGGCCGTTCCGGCGCCCTTTCCCGAGAAGCGCCAGTCGGCGGTGGAGCCGGTGGTCGAAGCCGGCAGCGCATTGCTGGTCGACCTGGAGAGCGGCCATGAGTTGTATGCGAAGGATGCCGCCGCGAGGCGTCCGATCGCCAGTATCAGCAAGCTGATGACCGCCCTGGTCGCGACGGAACGATTGACACCGGAACAGGAGATCGTCGCGCCGAAGCTCTCGAACTCGCCGGAGGAATCACTGATGGGGCTTGAGGAAGGTGATCGGCTCCATGCCGACGACGTGCTTGCCGGGGCGCTGATCGCTTCGGGGAACGACGCCGCCGAGACGCTGGCGCATGCCGTCTCCGGCTCGGAAGATGCGTTCGTCGAGTTGATGAACGAGCGGGCCCGGGAGCTCGGCATGCGCGAGACCCGTTTCTTCAATGCCAGCGGGTACGCGAAGGGCGAGAACGTCAGCTCGGCGCGGGACCTGGTGGTGTTGTCCCGGGCGGTGCTTCAGGAACCGCGCATCCGCGCCGCCGTCGCCGATCCGGAACGGACCGTCCGGGCGCTGAACGCCCGGGAACCGACGCCGGAGGACCCCGACCCCGAGCGGACCGAGTTCAGGCTGTTCTCGACCGACCTTCTGCTCGATTCGTACCTGCCGATCGCCGGTCTCAAGACGGGTACCTCGGACGCCGCCGGCCCTTCGCTGGTGAACGTCTTGGAGCAGGGCGACCGCCGGTTGCTTGCGATCGTGCTCGATTCGCCGGATCGCTTCCAGGAGAACAAGGCGATGCTCGACTGGGCGCTCCGTTCGTTCCGGTGGTAAAAATCTCCTTGCCTACGGCACTAATCTTGCTACAATGGCGCTGTCGGGTGGTGCTTTCGCATCGCCGGCGTCTCTGTTTGGTAACTATGCGCCGATTCCAACGGCGGTCCGCTGCTGCGGGTCGCTCGGCGTGAATCCCAGATGTCCCACCATATACCCATCGTGACCATCGTCGGCCGACCCAACGTCGGCAAGTCAACGCTGTTCAACCGGCTGCTCGGCGAGCGCCGGGCGATCACGGCCGACCTTCCCGGCACCACGCGCGACCGGATCTATGCCGAAGCCGAATGGCAGGGAAAACGGTTCACCGTCGTCGATACCGGCGGATTGACCGAGGAGATGACCGGCCTGCCACAGGCGGTAGACGAACAGGTGAAACTGGCGGTCGCCGAAAGCGACCTGATTCTGCTGCTCGTCTCCGCTCCGGAGGGGCTGACCGCGGGTGACCGCGCGGCTGCCGGCGTGGCCCGTCGGCAGCAGGTACCGGTCGTGGTGGTCGTGAACAAGGTCGACAATGCTCGGATCGAATCAGCGGTCGCCGAATTCCACCGGTTGGGATTCGATACGGTCGTGTCGGTTTCCGCGCTGCACGGCCGCGGCACGGGTGATTTGGCGGACCTGATCGTCAGGAAGACGGGTGCCGGGGTGGAGGCAGACGCCGACCGGACCCCCTCCTTCACCATCGTCGGTCGCCCGAACGCAGGGAAGTCTACCCTGATGAACCGACTGACCGACTCTGCGGCCGCCGTGACCAGCGAGGAACCGCATACGACCCGGGACGTGACGGAGCGTCGGCTCCGGACACCGGAAGGAGAATGGCGCTTGCTGGACACGGCCGGCATGGCCAAGCACCCCCGTGCCCGTCCCGGTATCCCGTACTGGAGCCTGCTCAGGACGCTTCGGGCGATTTCCGATGCTGACGTAGCCGTACTGCTGATTGACGCGACGGAAGGCCCGACGCTACAGGACGCGCACATCGCCTCGCATATCCTGGATTCGGGCACCGGTCTCGTCATCGCGCTGAATAAATGGGATCTGGTAGATAAGGCGCCGGACGTCCAGGAGCGGTTCTTCGGAAAGCTCCGAAAACGTCTGCCGTTCCTGCCGTCGCCCCCGGTGGTCTTCCTGTCCGCCCTGACTGGCGAAAAGACCGACCGGCTGCTCCGGGCGGTAGAGGATGTCTACGTCGCGTCCGGCACCCGGATACCGACGCCGGAACTGAACCGGGTGGTCCAGACGCGCCTGAACGAGTACGCCGGCGGGCGCCGCCGCGCACGCCTGTTCTACCTCACGCAGACAGGGGACCATCCGCCGGCATTCGCTTGTTTCGTGAACCAGCCGCAGCTTTGGAAAGAGCCGCAGCGCCGGCACGTGGCCGGCGTACTTCGGGAGGAGTTCGACCTGCTCGGCACCGCCGTCCGGCTGGACTTCCGCAAGCGCCGGAAGGAGGCGGCGTGAGCGCGCCCGTGAAGCTGGTCGTGGGACTCGGTAATCCCGGCGAGCGGTACGCCGGCACGCGCCATAACATCGGCCGGATGGTGGTCGGCAGGTGCGTGGAGAAGCGCGACGCCGAGCTCCTCCAGGAACCGACGGACCGGAAGCCCTCTCGGCTGCACCGGGCGGGAACGGTACTGTTCGCCGAACCGATGACCTACATGAACCAGAGCGGCACCGAAGTCCGCCGGCTCATGCGGTACTACAAGCTGGAGCCCGCCGGCCTCCTGGTCGTTTCCGATGACCTCGACCTGCCGTTCGGTACGCTCCGCCTGCGTGATAGCGGAGGCAGCGGCGGACACAAGGGCCTGGCGCACATAGCAGAACAGTTGGGTACCGGCGACTTCTCCCGCTTGCGGGTCGGTATCGGACGGCCGCCGGACGGCATGGATTCTTCGGACTACGTCCTGCAGCGATTCTCCGAAGCGGAAACGGAGCGATTGTCGGAGGTCGTCCGGGACGGCGCACGGCAGGTAACGGAGTGGCTCGATGTCTAACGGTTCGTTCTTCAAGCACCTGCTCGATCAGCCGGAGATCACCGAGTACGCGGATCGGCTCATGGAGGGAACCCTCCGGATCGGCGACACCAGCCGTGGCGTCCGCGAGCTCCTGCTCCTGTCACTGGCACGGAAAGTCCAGCGTCCGTTCATCGTCGTGACTTCCGAACACCTGTTTGCACCGGGCATCGCCGTGCCCTGGCCGCGTGAGGTCTCCGGAGAGTCCTACGAAGTGGCCGTCGGGGTCGCGCAGGTGCTCGGTAACAAGTCCGGGCTGCACCTGGTGCCGCCGGACCTGCTCACGGTCCCGCTAGTCGGGGTCCGTCGGTATGACGCGCTGACCAAGACCTACAAGAAAGGCCAGGAGGTTCCGCCGGACGACGCCGCGAAAGCCCTGGTAGATGCGGGGTATGATCCCGACCCCGATCTCGAACGGGCGGGAACGTTCCACCGTGTCGGCGGATCGCTCAACGTATGGGGAATCGGCGATCGCTTCCCGCACCGTATCGAATGGTTCGGCGACGTCATCGAATCGATCGTCCGGACGGAGACCGGAGAAACGGTCGATCTGCCGCACGCCCGGTTCTTCCCGGCGTCGGTCACCGATCCGAAAGGTCCCGCCCGGCTGCAGGACTACATCAAGCTTGCCGGGGCCTGTATCGCCGGCGAGGAGTACCTATTGGATGCCGCCGAAGGGCTCCAGGGTCTGCCGCAGGTCTCGTTCACCTTCAAGAAGGAGGAATCCGTGGTCCAGCTGGACTGGAAGCGCGCCGACGTGACGCACAACCGGGGCGAGCTGCACGACCTGATCAAGCGTTACCAGGATGACGGCTGGCACGTGGGGCTGGCCCGCTGGGAGGGGCCGCCGTCGGACCTGCCGGCCGGCGTGGAAGACGTCAGGCTGCCGATCACCGAAGGCGTGTCCGTACCGGGCATGCAGTGGATCGTCTTCACGCCGTCGGAGATCATCCACCAACCGTCACAACGCAAGAAGCGACACTCGGACAAGCTCAACCTGCGCCTGGAGACCGGGCAGCTGATCACCCATCGCGATCACGGTATCGGGAAGTTCAGCGGCCTCGTGCGGCGGACGGTCGGCGGGGTGGAGCGGGAGTATCTGTTCCTGGAGTACGCCAAGGGCGACAAGCTGTACGTGCCGGTCGCGGAAGCCGACAAGGTCGACCTGTACGTCGGCCCCGCGGACGTGACCTTGACCCGCCTTTCCTCGGCGAGCTGGGAGCATGTCCGTGACAAGGTCAAGGAATCGGCGGAACAGCTGGCACGTGAACTCCTGACCGTGTCGGCGCGGCGGGAGATCGCGACGGGCATCGCCTTTCCGAAACAATCGGACGTGGAGCAGCGCTTGCGTGCCGCGTTCAACTTCGAGGAAACGGAGGACCAGGAGCGGGCGATCAGCCACGTCTACGCGGACATGGAGGATTCCCGCCCGATGGACCGGCTGGTCTGCGGCGACGTCGGGTTCGGGAAGACGGAGGTAGCCGTTCGCGCCGCGGCCAAGGCGGCGGCATCCGGCAAGCAGGTGGCGGTCCTGGCGCCGACGACCATCCTCGCCGAGCAGCACCTGGCGACGTTCGGCAAACGGTTGAAGGAGTTCGGATTCAAGCTGGGCGGCCTTTCCCGGTTCAAGAGTCAGGCCGAGCAGAGCAAGACGCTCAAGGGGCTTGCCGACGGTTCGGTGGACATCGCGATCGGTACCCATCGGCTGCTGAGCCCGGACGTGCAGTTCAAGGACCTGGGGCTTCTGATCATCGATGAGGAGCAACGGTTCGGCGTGCGGCACAAGGAACGGCTCAAGAAGCTGCGTTCGCATATGGACGTGCTCAGCCTTTCGGCGACCCCGATTCCCCGGACGCTCAACCTGGCGCTCTCGGGCCTCAGGGAGATCTCGACGATCCAGACGCCCCCGTCCGGACGCCGGCCGGTGGAAACCACCATCGGTGAGTACAATCCGCAGTTGGTGGACAAGGTGATCAAGGAAGAGCTGTCCCGCGGCGGCCAGGTCTACTTCCTGCACAACCGGGTCGCGACGATCCGGGCGGCGGCCAAGGAACTGCAGGCGCGGCATCCCGACGTGAACATCGACATCGGACACGGTCAGATGAGCGAGGAAGCGCTGGCCGAGGTGATGGCCCGGTTCGCGAGCGGGGAAGTCGACATCCTGATCTGCACGACGATCGTGGAGAACGGGCTGGACCTGCCGAATGCCAACACGATGATCGTGGATGACGTTTCCGCGCTCGGGCTGGCACAAAGCTACCAGCTCCGGGGCCGGATCGGGCGGGGAAGCCGCCAGGGGCGGGCGTTCTTCTTCTACAAGCCCGGTTCGCTGTCCGCCACCGCCCGCGAGCGGCTGCGCAGCCTGAAGGAAGCGAAGGACCTCGGCGCCGGGTTCCAGGTGGCGTTGGCGGACCTGGAGCTCCGGGGTGCCGGGAACGTGATCGGCAAGGAACAGTCCGGGAACGTCCGGGCGATCGGGCTCACGCTGTATTCCAAGGTGCTGTCGCGGGCGGTCGAGGAACTCGAGAGCGGCGAGCGGTTCCTGGAGACGGAAGTCGACCTGCCGCTCCTGGCCTCGATTCCTTCGGCGGTGCTGGAGGATGAATCGGAACGGCTCCGGATCTACCAGTCGGTCAGTAACGCGACCACGACGGAGGAATTGGACGATCTGGCGACGCGACTCAAGCAGAAGATCGACGGCTGGCCGGAAGAAGTCAGCAACCTGTTCCGGCTGCAAGGTATCCGGCTCAGCGGCGCCCGGGTCGGCATGCTGGCACTGCGGTATACGTCGCTGCCGGGCACCAACCGGAGTGCCAAGGTCGTCGTGGCGGAGCTGGCCCATGAGCTGCGGGACGGGCAGGTGGAGGCTGCCAAGCAACGCGGCTGGCAGGCCGCGGCGAACCGACTGTCCCGATCGCTGTCCGATGCGGAGATGCTCGATGCCGTCGAGGAGTTGATCGCCGGCCTGCGGGCAGCGGCTCCGGTCACGGCATAACCCGGGCGCGTACCCGACGAAGCACCCTGACGGGTGTTTTAGCAGGCAAGCAAACTCTTGTATACTGTGAATATGCAAGCGAGCATATTGACACAGGAGCGGATTCCCGCGCCGCTCAGGGACATTCCCGGTCCGCCCCGGCGCCTCCATTGCCGCGGCACGCTCCCGGGAGGGCCGTTCGTGGCCGTCGTGGGGACGCGGAAACCTACAGCGTACGGCCGCCGCGTCACCGGAATGATCGCCGGGCAGCTGGCCCGTGCCGGCGCGGTCGTGGTTTCCGGATTGGCGTTCGGCATCGATGCGATCGCACATCAGGCAGCCCTCGATGCCAAAGGAAAGAGCGTCGCGATACTCCCCTCAGGACTGCGTGATGCCGATATCACACCGCGGGCGAACCTGGGCTTGGCCAGGCGGATCTTTGAGCGCGGAGCGCTCCTGAGCGAGTATCCGGAGGGTTCCGGCGCGCGCAAGGAGTACTACGAGGACCGGAACCGTCTGATTTCCGGACTGGCCAGTGCGGTCGTCGTGGTCGAGGGAGGACGGCCCTCCGGTACGTTGATTACCGCCCGTCATGCGGTGGATCAAAGCCGCGAGGTGTGGGCGGTGCCCGGCCCGATCGACTCTCCGCAAAGCAAGGGAACGAACTGGTTGATCGAAACCGGCGCGGAGCCGTTGTTCTCCATCGATACGTTCATGGAATCATTGGGCTTGGCGGGTGGCCGACAGCCGAGCCTCGGGGAATCGGGTGATCTCGCCGCCGTACTCGGCGGCGGTCCCTGTCATGTCGACGAGATCGCGACGCGGCTCGGCCGGCCTGCCCATGAGGTCGAGTCCGAACTGACGAAATTAGAGCTGACAGGTACGGTCCGTCACGTGGGGGAGCGTCACTACGCGTTGGCCTAGAGGGAGTAACTGATGAGCGACACCGCCGCGAGCGTGAACCAGAAGAGGATTCCTGCCCAGAGCTGTACGTCAGCCTCGGGTACGAACTCCTCATGTGTCATGCGTCGCTGCGGACGTTCGTCGATCGGTATCGGCACGAAACGCATCATCGCGTTAGCTCACGTGCGGCCGCACGACCGCCATTACTTTGCCTTGGATCTGCCACTCCTGATCGGGATAGATGTTGTCGTATTTCGGGTTTTCCGGCTTCAGGTAGACGGCGTCCCGGCGCTTGATCAACCGTTTCACCGTGGCGTCTTCGCCGATCAGCGCGGCGACGATGTCTCCGTGCTCCGCCTCTTCCGCCGGCTGGACGATCAGCAGGTCGCCGTCGAAGATGCCGGCACCGATCATGGAATCGCCCTGGGCGCGCAGGATGAACACGTCGCGCTTCCCGCGCGTCAGGTCGGTCGGCAACGTCACCCAGTCTTCGGCGTATTCCGTGGCCTGCGACGGACCACCGGCCGGAATCCGACCGAGTACCGGCAGTCTCGTGACGTGCTCCGCAAGATTGCTGGCCGCGTCGCGGAACCGCTGCGCCAGCGTAATCCCGCGGCTGCGAGAATCCCGGGTAATGTAGCCTTTCTTTTCCAACGCCTCAAGGTGGCGCTGGACGCCGCGCGGATAGCTTACCTTAAGCGCCGTCATGATCTCGCGGATCGTCGGCGGCAATCCGTGCTCCTTGATGTGTCGTTGGATCACATCGAATGTTTCCCGTTGCCGGGGAGACAGGTTATTGCTAGTGTTGTTGCTCATAAGGGTGGTAGGTTAGCCTCCTTAGATGTGGGAGCGCGCCGAGTACCTTGGCTGGCAGGGGAGCCATTATGTCGAAATCTACTAAGATCGTGACTGCCAAGGTACTCGGAGGAGGGAGCGCACTTGCATAGTATACATATGTATACGGCTTGTCAACCCTCGATTTTACGCACAAGATTAGCGATTGTATTGCGATGACAACCAAGAACCGAAAACTCGTAATCGTCGAATCACCTGCCAAAGCGCGCACGATTGAGCGTTATCTGGGCGAGGGCTATACCGTCATGGCCAGTTACGGCCACGTCCGCCAGCTCCCGAGTAAGGACGGTTCCGTGGACGTGGAGCATGATTTCGCGCCGAAGTACGAGGTGATCGAAGACAGCAAGAAGCACGTGAGCGCGATCAAGAAGGCCCTGAAGACCGCCGATGAGCTCCTGCTCGCCACTGACCTTGACCGGGAAGGGGAGTCGATCGCCTGGCACCTGACCGAGCTGATCGACAAGGAGCTGCAAGGCAAGCAGGTCGGCCGGATCACCTTCGACGAGATCACCAAGGACGCGATCCGGAACGCGATCAAGGAACCGCGCGAGATCGACCGGCGGCTGGTCACCGCCCAGGAGGCCCGTCAGAGCCTGGATTACCTCTACGGGTTCACGCTCTCGCCGCTGCTCTGGCGGAAGATCCGCTACGGCCTGTCCGCCGGCCGCGTGCAGTCCGTGGCGCTCCGGCTGATCGTCGAGCGCGAACGCGAGATCGAGGCGTTCAAGCCGAAGCCCTACTGGACGCTCGATGCCATGCTCAAGCAGCCGAAGGAGCAGGATGAGAAGCTCGCGACCTTCGGCGCGCAGCTCGCGGAAGATCGCGGCCAGAAGCTCAAGCAATTCGACCTCACCGAGGAGCGGGGGCGGGAGCTCGCCGAGGAGCTGCCGCAGCATCCGGTGACCGTCGCGGCGGTCGAGGAGAAGGAGCGCCGCCGCAGCCCGGCGCCGCCGTTTACCACCTCCACCCTCCAGCAGGAGGCGTCGCGGAAGTTCGGCTTCGCGGCCCGACGGACCATGCGTACCGCCCAGCAGCTCTACGAGGGCATCGACACCGGCGGAGGTGACCGCACCGGCCTGATCACCTACATGCGTACCGACTCGGTGAACATGGCCAACAGTGCGCTGGCCGAGGCGCGGCAGGTGATCGAGCGGAATTACGGGAAGGACTACCTGCCGGAAGGGCCGCGCCGCTACAAGACGAAGTCGAAAGGAGCCCAGGAGGCGCACGAGGCGATCCGGCCGACCAGCTTCACGCGTACCCCGGACGACCTCAGGGCCAAGCTGACCGCTGACCAAACCAAGCTGTACAGCCTGATCTACAAGCGCGCACTGGCGTCGCAGATGACCGAAGCGACGTTCCTGCAGACAAGCGCACGGATCACCGCCGGCAAGGACGGCGCGGCCGTCCTCAGGGCGACCGGCTCGCAGGTGAAGTTCCCCGGATTCATCAAGGTGTACCTGGAGGGGACCGACAATGGGGCGAACGAGGACACCGAGAGCCTCCTGCCGCCGCTGGCCGAGGGCGACCCCCTGGAGCTGCTCAAGGCCGGTTCCGAACGGCACGAGACCCAGCCGCCGCCGCGGTTCACGGAAGCCACGCTCGTGAAGACGCTCGAGGAATACGGGATCGGCCGGCCGTCCACGTACGCGAGCATCATCTCGACGCTGCAGGACCGGAAGTACGCCCGGGTGGACCAGCGCCGGTTCTTCCCGGAAGCGGTCGGTATGATCGTCAGCGACCTGTTGACCGAGCACTTCTCGAAGTACGTGGATTATCAGTTCACGTCGGAGCTGGAGAACGGATTGGACGAGGTCGCCGCCGGCCGGGAAGAGCGCGTGCCGCTGCTCGAGGAATGGTGGGGGCCGTTCAAGGCGCTGGTCGACAAGAAGGACAAGGAACTCAAGAAAGAAGACGTGGCGCACCAGAAGACCGACAAGTCGTGCCCCGAGTGCAAGGAGGGCACGCTGATGAAGAAGCTCAGCCGGTTCGGCGGCCAGTTCTACGCCTGCAGCCGGTACCCCGAGTGCAAGTACACGGCGCCGCTCGAGGAAGAGCAGGAAGAATCGAAGGAAGCCGAAGCACAGGCGAAGGGCGCCAAGTGCGATGAGTGCGACGCGCCGATGACCGCCAAGCGCGGCCGGTTCGGGATGTTCCTGGCGTGTACGCGGTACCCGGACTGCAAGGGTACCAAGCCGTTCGTGAAGTCGACCGGCGTGACGTGTCCCGACTGTGGTAAGGGTGAGCTAGCCGAGCGGAAGTCGAAACAGGGCCGGACCTTCTATGGCTGCACGAAGTACCCGGACTGCAAGTTCCTCACCGGCCAGCGGCCGATCAAGGACCCGTGCCCCGACTGCGGGAAGCTCGTGGTGATCAAGGGGCGCGACAAGGTCCCGACCTGCACCGAATGCGGCCACACCGGCGAGCCGGTGGAAACCTCCTGAATACCTGGTAGGCTAACCTGTTATGGCTGAGCCATCACCAGATCGAGGCGGGGGAACCGAACGGCCCGGAGGTAACGAGCTGATCGTTCCGGAACCGACGGCCTTCATAGACCAGTATGAGGCGCACGAGCATGTGCAGGGCTTCTTCGATCGGGTGCTCGATCATGTGGGATTGAATGAACGCGCCCGGAAAGCCTACACGGAAAGGAAAACGTACCTCATGTACTGGGACCGCACGGAAGGTGGCGATCCGGTCGAGGTGGATGATCGGGCTAACGTTTTGGTAGTACGGGAGCATGCCGTGGCTTCGGCGATAGAGTGGCGGGATCAGGGTAACTTTACGCGCGTGCTGTTTGCCAGTTACCTGAACGAAGAGCTGGTGGCGCGGCTTCGCGACAGGCCTGAGCTCCTAGAAAGAGATATCAAGTAGCCCTCGCTTGGTAAACGAGCACCCAGTGGAGGCTTCGTAACATTACCCGCTTGCGCCGCCTGAAAATCCGGTAAGCTGGAAGGCATGGCGGAGCGGACGGAACGATTGTTACAAATCGGCGCAGGGAACATCGGCCGCGGGCTGGTAGGATCCCTGGCGCGCGATGCCGGCATGGAGCTTACGTTGGCGGACGTAAACCCCGATGTCATCGAGCGGCTCAATGCCGAACGGGAATACCAGGTGGTCACCGTGTCGTCCGAAGGCACGGCCGAGCAGGTAGTGGACGGCGTGCAAGCGGTCGATGTCCGGGACCGTGACGCCTTCACCAAGGCGGTCGTCGAGGCGGACGTGATCACGACGGCGGTCGGTCCCGGCGTGCTCCCGAAGCTCGGGCCGGAACTCGGCGCGGCACTGACGGAGCGGCTGCGCCGCCGTCCGGGTGCCGACATGCACGTGGTGGTGGTCGCCTGTGAGAACATCGTGGACAATACTGACCGTCTCAAAGAGGCGGTGCTCGATAGCGTGCCGGATGAAACGGCGCGTCAGCTGGCGAACCTGGTCAGCTTCCCGAATTGCACCGTTGACCGGATCGTTCCCGAACACCAAGCCTCGGACGAGCCGCTTGCGGTCACCGTGGAGGACTACTACCACTGGGCCGTCGACGCGGGTGCGCTCAAGCAACCCATGGCGCACATACCGGGGCTCGTCCTCTCGCACGACCTGGAATCGCTCCAGGAACAGAAACTCTTCACGTTGAATACCGCGCATGCCCTTACCGCCTACTTCGGCGAACGGGCCGGTTACGAGTATGTCCATGAGGCGATCCGAGACCCGCGGATCCGCGGCCAGGTGATGGGGGCGATGGAGGAGATCGGCCCGGTGATTACCGGACGGTACGAGACCATTACGGCCGCCGACCAACACACGTACGCCGAGCGGACCCTGGACCGCTTCGCGAATCCGCACCTCCGGGACAGCCTGCGCCGGGTCGGGCGCGACCCGATCCGCAAGCTCGGCCGGGGCGACCGGCTGGTGCGGCCGGCGGTCCTTAGTCTCTCCGCGGGGGAGACCCCCTCCCACCTTGCCAGCGGTATCCATGCCGCCCTCACCTACCGCAACCCGGACGATCCGCAAGCCGCCGCGCTGGCCAAACGACTCGCCGACGAACCGGTCGAAAGCATCCTGGTCGACGTCAGTGAGCTCGAAGGAAGGCACCCCGTCGTCAGCATGGTGCGGGCATCCGTCGGGCTTGAACGCCTAAGCAGGGCGGCCTAGTCATGCGCAAGGTCGTCTCCTATCGCCGGAAATCGTACCCGTTCAAGCTGATGTTCGTGTTCCTGGCCTTGGCGCTGATCGTACCCTGGCTCACGCTGACCGGCCTTGCCGAGGCGGGCGGCCCGTTCTTCAAGTTGCCGTCGAAGGAGAACTTCCATCCGACCCAGACCGTCTTTTATGACCGTCACGGTGAGAAGCTCTACCAGACCGCCGGGGCGCACCAGCCGATTCCGGTGAAGCTCTCGGACCTTCCGCGGAGCGTCGTGCTGGCGACGCTGGCCGGCGAGGATGCCGACTTCTACGCCCACCGCGGCATCGACCCGCCGGCGCTGGGCCGGGCGCTCTACAAGACGTTAATCTCGAACGAACCGCAGGGCGGTTCCACCATCACCCAGCAGCTGATCAAGAACACGTACCTGACGCCGGAACGGACCACCGGCCGGAAGCTCCGGGAGATGACGTACGCCGTCGTGCTCGAGCAGCGCTACACCAAGGACCAGATCCTCGAACGGTACCTCAACGAGGTGTACTACGGCCAGCAGAGCTACGGGATCGGGGACGCGGCCCGGACGTACTTCGGCAAGGATGTCTCGGAACTCACGCTGGGTGAGGCCGCGATGCTGGCCGGACTCCCGAGCGCGCCGTCGGTCTACTCGCCGCTCGGCGGCCGTGCCGACCTCGCCAAGCAGCGCCAGAAGTACGTCCTCGACCAGATGCAGAAGCAGGGGTACATCACCCAAGAGCAGGCGGACGAAGCGTTCAGTCAGGAGCTCGCTTACGCGCAGGAGGAACAGGTCTTCCATGCTCCGCACTTCGTCTTCTACGTAAAGCAGCAGCTGGCACAGTACTACGGTGAGAGCACCGTGGATTCCGGCGGCCTCAAGGTCCACACCACGCTGGACCTGGCGACCCAGCGGGCGGCGGAAGAGGAAATCCGCCAGGGCGTGGACGGCGCCCGTCCGTACGGGGCGACCAACGGGGCGGCGGTGGTGATGGACCCGCGCTCCGGGGAAGTCCTGGCACTGGTCGGCAGCAAGGATTTCTCCGACGATTCGATCGACGGCAAGGTGAACGTGGCGACCTCGTCCCGGCAGCCCGGTTCGTCGTTCAAGCCGATCGTGTATCTGGAGGCGCTCCGGCAGGGGAGGACGGCGAGCCACGTGCTCCGGGACCGTCCGACCACGTTCGGCGGGTCGTTCACGCCCCGCAACTACGATGGCCGTTTCCGGGGCGACGTGACCATGCGCTATGCGCTCGCGAGCTCGCTGAACATCCCGGCGGTACAGCTGCTTGAGCAGGTCGGCGTGGAGCCGGTGCTGGACCTGGCGCACCAGCTCGGCATCTCGACGTTGAACGAACCCGACCGGTACGGGCTCTCCCTGGTGCTCGGCGGCGGCGAGGTGAAACTGATCGACATGACCGGGGCGTACTCCGTACTGGCGGCGAACGGCGAGACGCCCGGCCGGGCCACCGTGACCAAGGTCGAGGGGCCGCGCGGCGAGGTGCTCTACGAGCGGCAACCGAAGAAGGAGCAGGTCGTCGATCCGGCGCACGCGTTCATCATCTCCAAGTGGCTTTCCGACCCGCGCGCCCGCGCGCCGGGATTCGGGACGGGCAGCGCGCTCGACTTCCCGCGCCCGGCCGCGGTGAAGACCGGCACCACCAACAACTACAAGGACAACTGGACGATCGGATACACGCCCCAGCGGGTAGTCGGCGTGTGGGTCGGAAACTCCGACGGCACGCCGATGAACGGCATCTCCGGATCGCAGGGAGCCGCCCCGATCTGGAATGCGCTGCTGACCCGCCTGGTCCGCGGCATGCCGGTCCAGGACTTCAAGCGACCGGAGAATGTGGACGAGGGACGGGCCGGAGTGTACGCACTTGGCGGCGGGTCGCTTGAGTACTTCGTGGAAGGCTCTACCAGCGCGGGGCAGGACGTGCCCGAGGGGACGATCGAGCAGCAGCAGGCGCCTCCGCCGGTGAACGGCCAATACCCGTACTACTACATCGACCGGAACGGCCAGCGGCACTGGTACTACCAGTAAGGCTTGCGTCCGAGAGTAATCGCCGCTCGCTTGAGGCGGGGTAGTCTCGCTGTTACGCTAACCCGTTGCAGCGGCCATTGCTGCGCCTTACTCCAAGGCGTTGACTTTTTACCTGAATAATGCTATAATTTCTCGATTCGCTGGATATGAGTGACCAACACCACAAAGCCAAGATCCGTAACGCCCAAGCGCGCCATCAGTCGCAGCTGTTCGGCGATGCCGCGCAGAAGCCGTCTTCCCAGGCGGCCGATACGCAGACGCAGCAACGTGCGAGCCACCTGACGGAAGCGGCACGCACCAAGGAACAGCGGCTCTCGAAAGCCGAAGAAGCGCGATTGGAGGCACTGCGGAAACGTAACGAGGCGGCCCGGCGCAGCCATCAGGCACAAGCGCCGTCTGGGCGCGCTCCTGACACGTCCGCCCCGGCTCCGCAGCCCCAGCCGAAGCCCCAGGCGCCTCCTGAACCCCGCGATACACAGCATTCCCAGTCGGCGAAACCCCGGCGCGCGCCCGCCCATCCGCTGCGCCAGGTAGCCGAACGGAGCGACATGGCCGCAGCGGCGCTTGAGAACATGGAGAAGCACTTGCAGGAACAATCCCAGCAGCCCCCGGCGCCTCAACCGCCGCCCGAGCCGCCTCCGCCGGCACCTGCCGAACCGCAGCCGCGGCCGCAACCGCAGCGCCCGGCTTCGCCGCCGCAGCCGGAACCGGAGCAGCCTCCCCGGCC
>CAYZCS010000010.1:0-22988 GCA_964476895.1 uncultured Candidatus Saccharibacteria bacterium
CATCACCGACGGCCAGATCTACCTCGAGACCGACCTGTTCTACCAGGGCATCCGCCCGGCGATCAACGTCGGCAACTCGGTGTCCCGCGTGGGCGGCGCCGCCCAGAACAAGGGCATGAAGAGCATCGCCGGTACGCTCCGGCTGGACCTCGCGCAGTACCGCGAGCTGGCGGCCTTCGCGCAGTTCGGCAGCGACCTCGACGAATCCACCCAGGCCAAGCTGGAACGCGGCAAGCGCGTGACCGAGGTCCTGAAGCAACCGCAGAACCAGCCGCTCCCGGAGTGGGCCCAGGTGGCGGTAATCTATGCGGTGACCAGCGGCGCGCTGGACGACGTGGCGCCGGAAAAGATAGACGCGTTCGAGGAGGAGCTTCGCACGCGACTTGAGAAGGACCGGAAGTTCACGGACGCCTTCAAGCGGGATCCGACCCTGCCGGATGAGCGGAAGCAGCAGCTCGACGCCGTGATCGCGGCGGTCAAGAAGAAGTTCGCCTGACATGGCAGTCATTCTTTACATGGCGACATCCATCAACGGGATGATTGCTAAGTCGAACGATGACACTGATTGGATATCCGATGTCGAATGGGATTCCTATGCCAAGACTGCTCAAGAAGTTGGCTGTTTGATCGTTGGGCGTCGGACATATGAAATCCTTACAAAAGAATCAGGGTATCCAAAGCTCAAAGATGTAAAGATCGTTGCTGTATCGAATGGTCAACCTGAGTTAATTGCAGATCATCATTTCGTTGCATCCTCGCCACAGGCAGCACTGGATCAGCTCAAGGATCATGAGAAAGTCATGGTGGCAGGCGGTGGCAAGCTTAATGCGGCATTCCTGGAGCAAGGATTGATTGATGAGATTTTCATCGATGTTGAGCCCGTACTTGTGGGGGAAGGTCTTCCGTTCGTTGACGGGAGCGACTTTTCAATCGAGGGATTGAATCTACTTGAAACCAAGCAAATCGGTTCTGATGGTATTCAGTTGCATTACGCAGTGAGGAAAGCCGATGGCTAACACCCGCGACATCAAGCGGCGGCTCGGCTCGATCGACAACATCCGGCAGATCACCCGGGCGATGGAGATGGTGGCCGCTACCAAGATGCGCCGGGCGCAGGAAGGCGTGCTGGCCGCGCGGGCGTACGGCGAGAAGGCCCGGGAGGTCTTGAAGGCGGTGGCCGCGGAAGATGTGGACCACGACCAGCCGCTCCTGGCCCGGCGCGACATCAAGCGCCGTGCCGTGGTACTGATATCAACCGACCGCGGACTCTGCGGCGCGCTCAACACGAACGTCCTCAAGGCCGGCCTCACCGCCGCCGACGGCCAGGGCCAGGCCAGTTTCATTCCCGTCGGCCGGAAGGCGGAGCAGGCGTTGGCCGCCCGGAGGCTCCCGCTCACGGCGAACTTCACGGGATTGATCGACACGCCTCGCTACGAGGACATCCTCCCGATCGCCGAGCTCTTGGTCAGCGAGTTCACGGAAGGACGGCTCGACGCGATCGACCTGGTGTACCCGCGGTTCATCTCGACGCTGCGTAATGAGCCGGTGACGGAGCGATTGCTTCCCGCCGTGCTGCCGGAGCAGGAAGCCGGGCCCAAGGCGGTCCTCGGGTTCGAACCGAGTCCCGAGGAGGTCCTCACCGCACTGCTGCCGCGGCTGATCGAGATTACCCTGTTCACGGCGCTGCTCGAGACCAAGGCCTCGGAACACTCCGCGCGGATGCTCGCGATGCGGAACGCCACCGACAACGCCGACGAACTCTTGGACGCGCTCCAGCTCTCCTACAACCGCGCCCGCCAGCAGGCGATTACCACGGAGATCGCCGAAATCGCGGCTGCCAGCGCGGCCGCGTAGCCATTCTTGACGCTCGTCACTCACCGCGTACGATGAGCCTAGAGGCCGTCGCGCGCGCCTCGTTCATACAAAAAAGCATTGACGGAAAGGCTCTCATACGCTACAATGCCTCAACCTGAGGAACCACATATGAATAGCTACCAGCTCCAAGAGCTCATCAAAAACATCCAGACCATGATGCGCTGCCCCAGTTGCGGCGCTAATTACCAGGAGAATCACATCCATTTCCTCGGTCAGCTCGACATGGCTGCGTTGATCCAGCTCGACTGCGAGTCGTGCGGATTGCCGGTGATGGCGACAATCGTGATATCCGGCGGCAAGGAGCAGCAGGCACCGAAGCTTCTCTCCGACGTCACCGCCGAGGATCTCAAGGGCAAGGACGCCAAGAATCCCGTTACCAGCGACCACGTGGTGGACGCGCACCAGTTCCTGAAGGAGTTCGACGGGAACTTCGAACAGCTGTTCAAGACCGGCGGCGGGGGCAGCGGTAAGGCACGCTAAGGCTGGCAACAAGCTTAGCGGTCAGCTAAGCTGGATTTCGTATGGCTGATTATACGCTCAGCGCGGAACCCCGCGAAGAAACCGGCAAGCAGGTCCGGCGGCTGCGCCGCGACGGCAAGGTGCCGGCGGTGCTCTACGGCCACGGCGTGAAGCCGCGGAACCTGATGCTCGTGCGCGGGGAACTGGAACGGATCTATCACAAGGCCGGCGGTTCGGCCGTGGTAGCCGTGAAGCTGCCCGACGGGCAGGAGAGCGTGCTGATCCACGACGTCCAGCATGACCCGACTACCGGCATCTACCTCCACGCCGACCTCTACCAGGTGAAGATGGACGAGAAGATCAGGGCGACCGTGCCGCTGACGTTCGAAGGGACGCCTCCGGCGGTCCGCGAACTCGACGGCACCCTGCTTACCAACCTAAGCGAGGTCGAGGTGGAATGTCTGCCGGGCGACCTTCCGTCCGAGATCGTGGTCGACGTGGAGACGCTGGCGACGTTCGAGGATTCGATTACCGTGGCGGACCTGAAGGTGCCCGCGAGCGTCGAGGTCCACGCTGAACCGGAAGCCAGCGTGGCGACGGTCACGCCGCCGCGCACCCAGGAGGAGATGGAAGCGCTCGATGAAGAGGCCGAGGAAGTATCGCCCGAGGACGTCAAGGTCGAAGGCGAAGATGAGGCCGGTGAAGGCGAAGAGGGCGAAGAAGGCGACGGCGAGGGTGGAGCCGAGGACAAGGGCGACGCGTCAGGCGACGACAAGGGCGACGCCAAAGGCGACGCCGGCAAGAAAGATTAGCGGGATTCCGCTCCGATGGTCCCGGGCGCAGGCATGCGCCCGTTTTCTTATCCGCCGATGCGGTAGGCCGGCCGGACGCCGAGCAAATCGCCGAGCAGGTACACGACGATGATGTAGGACAGGAAAATGATGATCAGTCCGAGGATCGCGTAGAGCACGGTATGGCGCGCTTTCTCCACGCCCTCCGGGTTACCCATCGAGATGATGAACCGGAATCCCCCGATGATGATGAACAGCAGGGCGACGGCTCCCGCCCACAGGAAGAGCGTGCCGATGACCTGCCCGAACAGCGACGACGCGTCGAAGTCGATCAGCGGATTCGGTATCTCGGGTGGTGTGAGCGGGTTCATAGTACGTAGTGTACCGCAAAAAGAGCGGTATGGCAGGGTTTTATCGGCTCCTGAACATACCGCATCCGTGCGGGATTGACAATGGCATAAGCAGACAGCTATAGTAACAAGCGAGCGACCATTAGGTTGCCGGAGGGAGGGGGGCCACTGGGAAACGGGTTCATCGCCTGATGCGTATGCGACGATTACTGACCATTTTGCTAACCGTGCTCGTGCCGCTCCCGGCGGCGGGAGCCAGCCCGACACCGACCCCGGTGACGTCTCCGTCGCCGGACGTGTCCGCCGCACCGGTGCCGCTCCCGCTTCCCGGCGAGCTCCGCATCAACGAATTCCTGCCGAATCCCGCGGGTGCCGATACCGGACGCGAGTGGCTGGAGCTGAAGAACGTCAGCAGCCACCCGTTGCTCCTGGACGGGGTGACGGTCAGGAGGGAGTCGGGACCCAAGCTGGCGGGCGTGCCGTCCGGAACCACCGTCCCCACGGGCGGCGTCCTGTTGCTCGACGACTTGTCCGGGAGCCTGATCAACGGTGGCGACACGCTCCTGCTGCTCCTGGACGGGACCGAGCTGGATCGGGTGACGTATGACAAGGCCGGGGATGACCAAGTGTGGTCGCGGATGAACGGCACCGAGGGCATCTGGACGACGACGGGGACGCCGGGCACGGAGAATCCGGCGACACCGCCGCCCGCCGATCTGGACACGGGAAATGCCGAGGTACCGCCGTCCACGGAAGCGGTGACGGTGGGATCCGGTACTGGCGGAACGACGGCGCAGCGGACCACGGCCAGCAAACTCCCGAAGGCCGGCCCGGCTGCCGGACCGTACGCTCTCGCGGTCGCGCTTGCTACACTCTACGCATGGCAACGAACGCGCCGCCGGTCATGATCACCAGGTCCGTCGAGGAAACCAAGGAACTCGGCCGGCTGATGGCGCGGGCGCTCGAAGGCGGCGAGAACCTCCTGCTGACGGGTGACCTCGGTGCGGGCAAGACGGCGTTCGTCCAAGGCTTGGCTGAGGAGCTTGGCGTACGGGAGACGGTCAAGAGCCCGACCTATACCTATCTTCGTGAGTACGAGTTGCCGCATCGCTCGACCCGGCTGGCACACTTCGACCTCTACCGTCTGCCGGACCATCCGACGCCGGCCGAGCTGCGCTCGATCGAGCTGCCGGAGCGGCTGGAGGACCGGGACGTCATCACCGCCATCGAGTGGGGGGAGAAGGTCAGGCCTGCGGCGGATATCCCGCAGTGGACCATCCGGTTCCTCGTCACCGACGCGGAGCGGAAGATCGAGCTGCCGGAGCGGCTGAGGAAGAAGCTGCCGCGATGAGACGCTTCCTGCTGATCGACACGGTGTCCGAGCCGGCGACGGTAGCGATCGTCACGCAGCGTTCGGTGCTGGCCAAGGCCACGGTAGCGGACCGGCGCCAGCTTTCCGAACAGCTGCTTTCCCGGATCGATGGGCTCAGCCGGGAGGCCAGGCAGCCATTGGATGGCCTCGCCGCGATCGGTATCGTGAGCGGCCCCGGCCCGTTCACGGCGCTGCGGATCGGCACGGCGGTCGCCAACGCCCTGGCATACGCGAACCGCACCCCGCTGGTTCCCGCCGGGGCGGACGAAGTGCCGTCGCTCGCGGCGTTCGCCGCCTTGGTCCACCAGCGGCTCGAAGCAGGCAAGACCGTCCGGGCGGTACTCCCGACCTACGGACGCGAGCCGTCGATTACTCCTCCGAAATCCGGTAGACGTTCACCGGGCCGTCCGTCTGCCCCGGCTCCGCGGGGAACCGCTGCCAGACCGGATAGCGCTCGTGGAAGAACCTCTCGTTGACGGCGTAGCCTTCGTCCGCCCGTTCCGAGGGTCCGATCATCACGAAGTCGATCCCGTACTGCCGGAGCAGCTCCGGGGCTTCCGGCGCGCCTTCGTATATCCGCCGCACGTCGGACTCGCGCTGGGCGAAGTCCAACCCGTAGCTCCAGAGCCAGCCCGTGTAGCCCAGCACCAGCCGTCTTCCGGCAAGCGACGCGACCGGATTATTCACCTGCTGTCCGGTCAGCCAGACCGAATCGGGCGCGGTTTCCCGCCGCACGGTCTCCGCGATCCGCTGGGCCTGTTCGTCGAACATCAGCGCCCGGTAATGATTCGGCGGCAGCGTCCGCGTGATGTCCGCGAGGCCCGCCAGGATCAGGAAGGGGAAGATCGCCACGGCCGTCACCTTGCCGAGCCGCCCGCGCTCGAACACCCAGACCAGCAGCGCGGCGACGGCCGGTATGCTCAGGACCAGCCAGTAGACCAGGAACTTGGTGTTGTCCCAGTCCCACGGCTGGAACACGAGCAGGTTTGCCAGCACCCAGACGATGCCGGCCGCGAGCGTGAACCGAAGCAGGAGCGAGTCCCGCCCGCGGAGCCAGAAGAAGCTCGTGAGCAGGAGCGGCAGGAAGAGCCCGAGGTTCTTCAGCCAGAACCAGGGCAGGAAGTCTCCGTGCGCGGTCCAGCCGAACTGTGGCCTGAGAAAGTCGGTCGCCTTCACCCCCGCGGAGAGCCAGAGTACTTGCGGCACGGCCAGCGCCAGGATCGGACCGACGAAGTACAGCCAGGGTGAGAGGTATTTCCACCGGAACCGTCGTTTGCGCGGCCCGGCCAATTGCCGCCAGGTCAGGAGCGCCAGTCCCGGCGTGAGGAGTCCCAGGAACACGAGGGAATGGGTGTGGACCAACGGCAGCAGGATCGCGATCAGCCCGGCGGCCAGGAACGGCTCTCGCGGACGTCCCTTCAGCCCCGCGTACAGGAGGCTCAGGATCGTCAGCGTGAGCGGCAGCCCGAACAGGAACGCCCGCTGGGGAATGACGTACGCGAAGATCGGATTGATCAGGTTGATGTTCGCCACCGGCACGTCGCCGAAGGTGAGCGTGTACTCGTGCGGGAGCTGGCGGAGGAACTCGCCGAGGGGCTTGCCGGACGCTGCCAGGTCGGCGAAGAAATTGATGAATCCAAGGCCGCCGAACGCGTAGAACAAAACCGCTCCGACCAGCATCGCCTTGGGACCGGCGGTCAGGCGGAGGAACGTGGTGAGCATGCCGAACCCGGCGATGATCAGCAGCACGCCGGGCACCTTCATCGCGGCGAGAAGGCCCAGGCCGCCGGTGACCAGGAGCGCCGACACGAAATTCGTGAGCAGCGGGTACGTGATCTTCTGGCCGCTCAACACGGTCTGTTCCGGCGGGAAGTTCCCGCCATGCGCGAAGCTGGTGGTCTGGGCGAGGTGCTGGTTCCAGTCTCCCCAGACGTTACTGAAGCTGACGTAGATCGAGCCGCCGTCGACGAACAGCGCATGCCACATGATTGTGCCGAGTGCTGCCGCCAGGATGGTGAACAATGCGGCGCCGACCCGGAACGGCCAGGTGCGAAGGCGCTTCCGGAGATCGGCCGCGTCGCGCCGGACGGTCGCCGCAAGGCCCTGGCGGCGCCAGAGCAGGACGGTCCCGACCACGCCGAGTAGCGTGGGTACGAGCAGCGCGCCGGCATCCATGCCGAACCATAGCGCGTAAAGGAACCCGATCAGTCCGCCGGCCGCGAGTCCGATCGGCACGCCGGCGAACAGTCGTTCCTCGATCCGGAGCGCCAAAGGCAGCACGTATGCCACGGAAAATCCGAATGCCGCGGCTACGGACAAGAATGCGATTCCTAACATATGTATCCAGCCTAGCGTGCCGGGCGGTCCCCGGTCGAGGTGGTATAGTAGGAGGGCAATGATAAAGGGAACATTCTATGGATACGGTACTGTTACTGCTCGTGGCTGCGGCAGCGGGAGCTGGCGTCGGTTATGCGGTTTTTTCGAATCGCAGCAAGGGCCAGCAGGAGCGCACGCACGCCAAGGCTGAGAAAACGCTCAGCGATGCCGAGTCGAAGGCCAAGGAAATCGTCCTAGGGGCTCAGGACGAGGCGCTTAAGGCTACCAACGCGGCGAAGGACGAGGAACGGGAGCACCGGAAGCGCCTGGAGGCGACCGAATCGCGGCTGGCTTCGCGCGAGGAAAACCTCGATCGCAAGGAGAAGCAGCTCGAAGAGCGGTTGGCGCAACTTGAGAAGGACCGCGAACAAGCCAAGGCGCTCAAGGACGAGATCGCCGAGGTGAAGGAGCGTCAGGTGCAGAACCTGGAAAAGGTCGCGAAGCTCACCCAGGCGAAAGCCAAGGACGTGCTGCTCAAGACGCTCGAGAAGGAATTCTCCGAGGAATTCGCGCGTAAGATCCACGACCTGGAGGAGCGGGCGAAGGAAGACGGCGAGCAGCGGGCGAAGAAAATCATCGCCGGGGCGATCCAGCGTTACGCCGCGGACCAGTCGGCCGAGCTGACCGTGACGACCGTCCAGATCCCGAGCGACGAGATCAAGGGACGGATCATCGGCAAGGAGGGCCGGAACATCCAGTCGTTCGAGAAGGCGACCGGCGTCGACATCATCGTCGACGACACGCCGGACACCGTGGTGATCTCCGGCTACAACCCGGTCAGGCGGCAGGTCGCCCGGATCGCGATGGAGAAGCTCGTCGCCGACGGCCGGATTAACCCGTCCCGGATCGAGGAGGTCGTGAAGAAGGCCGAGAAGGAAGTGAACCAGATCTCCAAGAAGGCCGGCGAGGACGCCGTCTACGAGCTCAAGCTCAGCGGGCTCAATCCCGACCTGGTGAAGCTGCTCGGCACCATGAAGTTCCGGACGTCATACGGACAGAACATCCTCAAGCACTCAGTCGAGGTCAGCTTCATCGCGCAGATGCTGGCCGGCGAGCTCGGCATGGATCCGACCAAGGCCAAGCTGGTCGGCCTGTTCCACGACATCGGCAAGGCCGTGACCCACGAGGTCGAAGGGCCGCACGCCCTGATCGGCCGCGACATCTGCAAGAAGTACGGCCTGCCCGAAGACGTCTGTCACGCGGTCGGCGCGCACCACGAGGACCTGCCGATCGAATCCACGCTCGACGTCATCTGCCAGGTTTCCGACGCGATCTCCGGAGCCCGCCCGGGCGCCCGGCGCGAAAGCTACGAGCAGTACGTCAAACGGCTCCAGGAACTGGAGAACGTGGCCAACGCGTTCGACGGCGTGGACAAGGCGTACGCGATCCAGGCCGGCCGCGAGATTCGGATCCTGGTGAAGCCACAGGAGATCGACGACCTTTCGACGGTGAAGCTCGCCAAGGACATCGCCAAGAAGATCGAGCAGGAACTGACCTTCCCGGGACAGATCAAGGTCAACGTGATCCGCGAGACGCGGGCGACGGAACTGGCGAAGTAGCATGGCTGAGCATTTGCGGCCGGAGCTGTTCGAAGGTGAGCACTGGAGCGTATATCTGCATCACAACCAAAGTTACCTAGGACGCTCTAAGGCTGAGTTAAAGCGCAAACTAAAAGATCCGCTTGAATGCACAAAGGCAGAACATGACGAGCTTTGGGAAGAAATATTGCCCCTGTATCAGCGACTTGTTACTGCGGCATTCGAGCCGGTCAGGATTAATTATGCACATCTCGCTAACGCGGACCTGCAAGTGCATTGGCACTTAGTGCCACGTTATGAAGATCCAGCTGACAGAGAATTTGCGGGAGTGACCTTTGTTGATGAAAACGTCGGTCACAATTTTGCTCCAGCTCCGAAGCCGCCGGAAGAATTTTCCGACGAAACCATGAAGAAAATCCAAATCACGCTCAAGAATCATTTGCCTGAATGAAGATCCTTTTCTTCGGCGATCTCCAGGGAAAAGCCGGGATTACGGCCGTACAGGAAACGCTGCCGGAATGGCGCAAGGAGCATGAACCCGACGTCGTGCTGGCGAACGTGGAGAACGTCCATGGCGGCAAACTGGCGGCTCCCGAGGACCTGGACCGCCTGCGGGAAATCGGCATCGACGCCTTCACCACCGGCGACCACTTCCTTGATCGGGAAGCCGCCGACCTTGCCGGTTATCCCATCGTCCGGCCGATGAACATCAGGGGAGATCATCCGGTCCCCGGATGCCGGCTCATTCCGGTGGGCGGGCAACAACTGCTCCTGGCGAACGTCGCCGGGCATGCCTTCATCTCGAAGCTCCGCGGCAAGACGAGCGACTACTTCGGGGCGACCGATGCGCTGCTCGGGACCGACGAGGCCACCCAGGCCGACGCCATCTTCATCGACTTCCATGCCGAGACCACGAGCGAGTTCATGGTGGTCGCCTACCGGATCGACGGCAAGGCCAGCGCACTGGTCGGGACGCACACCCACGTGCCGTCGGCGGACGCCCGCGTGCTGGCCGGCGGCACGGCGATCCAGTTCGACGCCGGCATGTGCGGCGGGTTGAACACGGTAATCGGCATGCAGTACGAGCGCGCCGAAGCATGGCTCCGTAAGGAGCTCGGTGAAGCGGTCCAAAAACCGCCACGGGTGGAACCGGCGCGACCGTTCATCTGCGACGCCGTCCTGGTCGAAACCGCCGGCCCGGCCAAATCGAAGTCAATCACGCGGCTTTCCACGCGTCCGTGACCCAGGCGTAAACCGTGCCTGTATCCACAGCCCCGCCGTTGACATATTTTTACCCCGCGGCATACTGGGGATACCAACGCAAAAGGCTTTGGTTGACTACATTCCCTCGAGAGGAGGTGAGGCATATGGCAGGTGCAACGATGAACAAGCAGGACGTCATTGAGACGATGGCCCAGCGGGCCAAGATCTCCAAGAAGGCCGCGACGGTCGCGCTCGAAGCGATGACTGATTCGATTACCAAGACGCTCCAGAACCGCGGCAAGGTTTCGATCAGCGGTTTCGGTGCATGGTACGCGAACACCCGGGCAGCTCGCATGGGCGTGAACCCGCAGTCGACGAGCGAGCGGATCCATATTCCCGAAACGACGGTGGCTAAGTTTACTCCCGGCAAGAACCTCAAAGAAGCCGTCCGCAAGTAATGATAGATTTCGAAATCTAGCCCTCTCGGCATCGTGTCGAGGGGGCTTTGGCGTTCCGGACCGCGTTTCGTGCAGTGGCCCGGATGGCGCTGCATAATGGGGACGGTTATGACGGGGCGTGGCGCAGCCTGGCAGCGCGCCTGCTTTGGGAGCAGGAGGTCGTCAGTTCGAATCTGACCGCCCCGAATGGAACATACAACGCGAACGAAGCTCGTGCGCTTGGTGGCAGTGCTTGCCTTGGCTGCCGCGGTCGCCGCGGGAGGCTGGCTTTGGATGGAGTCCGACCGCCGCGCCGCCGAAGCGAGGGACGCATCGCGGCGGGCGGCCGTCGAACAGCTCAAGCAGGTGCTGGATGGCCGGGACGATGACCTGCCGGCCGCAGACGGATCACTGACCCGGACGGAGGCATCCGGCGGACTGGCCGAACTGACGAAGCCGCCGACGCCTCCCGCGGAATCGGACACGATCGTCTATGCGGTGGACGATGCCGCCCGGGACTATCTGGTCTGTACGGAGCTTGAGAACGGTTCCGCGTATTACGCCACGGGAGACGGGACGTTTTCCGGTCCGGCGTTGAGCTGCGCGGAGAGTGCCGACCCGGCGGCGGTGGGGTACGTACTCGAGGCGCGGATGACGCAGGCGGGGGCGGACCGCTACCTCGAAACCCGTCCGGCGATGGTATCCAAATCGTTCATCCAGCGGGAGTGCTCCGAGGCGGTGGATGAGGGACAGCTCCAGGGTTGTTACACCGGCGACCGCATCTACCTGATCGACTTGCCGCAGCAGGAGATCCGGCCGGAGCTGTCGGTGACGGCGGCGCACGAGATGCTGCATGTCGTCTGGCAACATCTCCCTGGCTCGGAGCAGGAGCGCCTGACGCCGCTGATCGAACGGGTGGTGCGGGAGGATGCCGATCTCCGTGAGCGGGCCGATTCGTACACCGAGGACGCGCGGACGAACGAGATGCACGCCATCCTGGGGACGGAGGTCCGGGACATCGGGCCCGAACTGCGGCGGCACTATGCCCGCTTCCTGAAGGACCGCGGCGTGATCGTGGAGCGTCACTTGGCATACGAGCGGATCCTGGAAGACCTCAAGGCGGAGATTGACGCACTGAAGGCGGAGCTTGAACGGGTCGGGGCGCATGCGGATGCCCTGCTGGCGGCCGGGAACATCGCCGGATACAACGCGCTGGTAAATCCGTATAACGCGCTGGTCGCCGAAGCCAACGAGAAGGTCCGCCGCTACAACGAGCTCACCGCGCACACCCGGCCGGACGAACGCGAGCGCACGGTCGAGGGCCGGTGAGTTAGAATGGATTCCGTGCGGGTGTCGTATAACGGCTATTACACCAGCCTTCCAAGCTGGTAATGGGGGTTCGATTCCCCCCACCCGCTCAGCGCGATACTTGAAAAAGTAACTTAGCCGTGGTATTATTCACGGCTTCGTTCGTTTACAACCCGGTCAATCAACCCGTTATGACAGGTTCAAAATCCTACCTTTGTGGGTAGGTCGCTCCTTTCGAGGAGTTAGGACGAGTGCCTGCGTCAACCAGGTACATGCACAGGAGGGCGTTATGCCTACCGTTTATTACCGCATCAGTGGCGGTCCCGGACGCTGGGAGTTCAACATGGCGGTCTGCGATCCCTTTAGGGCCAAGCCAGTCTACTTCTCGACTCTCGAGGGGCAGATGGTGCACATGGTGTTGCTTAGCTCTGAGGTGATCTCACCGGACGACCGCCGCTTCAAGGGAATTGCGATCGTTGATGGCCACCTGCAGTGGCTGACGGGAGACTACAGCTTCAACCTCGCCGGTCCCCGCAAGGGCACGCTTAAGCCGGGTGACCGTGTCGACATCGAGAACCGACCTTCGGGAGCCTACACGGAGACCCTGCGACACGGCGAGCGGATGCTCAGGGATTTGTTGTAACGGGTACGTCGGGAGCTCTGCGTGGCAACACGTTTCACTAACCTGAAACCGCCACGCATCTCCCGCACCACCTTTCGGTTGATTGGCCGGGCTATGAATATTCCAAGCCGTGATACTGTTCACAGTCGTTCGTTTACAACCCGGTCAATCAACCCGTTATGACAGACGCAGTACAATTCCTGCCTTCATGGCAGGTCGCTTCTTTCTAAGAAGTCAGGGTGCGTGCCTGCGCCATCCAGGTACAAACAGATAGGAGGGCGTCATGCCTTCGTTGGTTTCGTTGGATATCATTACCGGTCCCGGAAAGTGGGACTACTTCATGGCCGTGTGCGAGCCGAACAACCGCACGGTGAGTTTCACGGTCGCCGACAACCGGATTTACGAGGTCGTAATACTCGAGGATGGTGTTCGGGCCAGTAATGTCCGCGTGTTCGTTGGGGTGACAAGGGTGGACAACCACCCGTACTGGGTCACCGGCGCCTACGCGGTAGGGGCGCCCAAGGGCAGCAAGGGAGGGATCGCCCTCTACGGGATGGTCAGAGAGTCTGACGCTCCCCGTCTTCCCGGGTTCGGCCCGCTTGATTTCGATACGCCATCCGCTCTCCGGGCGACCGCACTCGACCTGGTCTGAACACACGTCGTAACGGGTATGTCGGGAGCTCTGCGTGGCAACACGTTTCGATTCGTTCGAAACCGCTACGCATCTCCCGCACCACCCTTCGGTTGATTGGCCGGGTTCTCACGTTCCGGATTGTCCAGCTTCGCGCACGCCCTAACTCATTGACGTAGGCACGAAAACGTGCTACTATTCTTTAATTTTCCAAAAAAGCGAAGCGCCCTGCGGCGGTCGCCACCAACACCAACACGCATGATCTCAACCGTTTACCAGGGCATCTTCGAAACCGGATACGACATCACGTTCCGCGACCGGCTGCCGAAGTTCGGCCACAGGGACAACAAGGCGAACGGCTACATCGATCCGGTCAACGACCGGATCGTAATCAGACGCGGGCTTTCCCTCGACGACCGGGCGCTCACCTTGCTGCACGAGATCGTCCACGACTGCTATCCTGAGTGGAGTGAAGAAGACGTCGAATCGTGCGCGCAGTTCGTCTACCGTCGGCTCTCGAAGCAGGACCGCGGGATCGTCCAGTTCCTCGCGACCGACCCGGACGAAACGGACGCCGCCGGTGACGACGCAGACGGCTCCGGCGACTGAACCGCGCCGCCCCGGCGACACCCTCGACCAGCAGCTGCCCGCCGTAGTGGCGCTGATACTGATCAACGTGGCGCTGCTGATCCTGGCACTGTACTTCATCCAGGAAGGCGAGGCCCAGCGGACCCATCCGGACCTCCGGTTCTTCGTCGACTTCCCGGTGGTGCTCCTGCCGCTGGCGTACGCCGCCGCGCTGCTCCTGATCCCGAACTTCGCGGTGACGGCGTTCGTGCTCGCGCGGAACCTCTACCGCCGGCGCTGGCCCTGGGTGACGACGCTAGTCTCGGTGGTGCTGCTGGCGATCATCACGATGGCGGTCGGCTGGGATGGGGTCGCGACGATCATCAACCCGGGCGTCTGAGCGCAGGGCGGTCCGGGCGGGAGCCAGGGCCGCGCCGAGTGGCCGCCGGTTGCCCGAACCGGCACAATGAGAGCGCGCCCCGGTAGCTCAACGGATAGAGCAGCGCCCTTCTAAGGCGAAGGCTGTAGGTTCGATTCCTACCCGGGGCACAGGTCCGCTAGACACTTTTTTAGCTCAGACGAACCATAATGGCCCAGATAGAAAAATTCAGCGATCTCTCCTTGCGGATACTGCAAAGGCCCAACGAATTCGCAACTCGGCTTGTTGGGGTTGATGGATATGGAGGCTCGGGCAAGTCAACTTTTGCAGAAAGGTTGGCGAAATATCTAGGAACTAAAAAAATCATTCATACTGATGATTTTGCCAGTTGGGATAACCCTGTTGATTGGTGGCCTCGTCTTCTCCAACAAGTCATCGAGCCACTGACCCGAGGTGAAACAGCACATTGGCAGCGTTACGACTGGAATACCAAGCAGTTAGCTGAATGGCATGATACAGAATCGGGAGGTGTGGTTGTAATTGAAGGAGTAACCGCTACGCGAGAAGCTTGGCGGCGCTTTCTGACCTACCGCATTTGGGTAGAATGTCCGCGCTCCTTAAGATTGCAGCGCGGACTAGAGCGAGATGGGCAAGATGCACATGCTCTTTGGGAAGAATGGATGGTCGAAGAAGATAAATATGTGAAGTTAGAAAAACCTCAGACGTATGCCGACTTAATTATCGATGGAACGTCTTCTGCTCCAAATCCAGAAAATGAATTTATTAAGTTATAGGACGATTGAGATAATACTTTTCACTTCTCAGCCCCATTGCAACGGATCAACATTCAATCTCCATTACTACTAATCCGGTATTCCGGCATAATGGACAATGCCGTTGCGATACGCAACGCATGGTGGCTGTAGCTCAGCTCGGTTAGAGCGCCAGTTTGTGGCACTGGAGGTCGTGGGTTCAAGTCCCATCAGCCACCCCAGGGAAGTAACTATATCTCATGAAAGATACGCCAACTGTCTATATGCTTTGTGGCCTGACTGGCTCAGGTAAGACCACTCATGCTGAAAAGCTTGTTAAAAAAGGCTTCAAAAGGCTATCAGTGGACGAAGTCGTGTTTGAACGGCACGGAAGACATGGTGTCGACTATCCAGAGCACGAGTATCCAACTCACGAAACCGAAGCGAGAAATAATCTTGAGAAGCGCCTCGTGGATTTACTCAATCACGGCGAATCGGTCGTGCTTGATTACGGATTCTGGAGTAGAGAAGACAGGGATCACTACAAACGACTCATCGAGTCAAACGGTGGCGAATGGAGACTGCTCTACTTCAAGGTGGATCACGATGAGTTACTGGAGCGATTGAGGAAGAGGAATGAACGGACTGATGCAAATGCTCTTAAGGTTACGGAAGATATGCTCACGGGTGACTTTGTGAACCGTTTTGAAGAGCCTCAGAATGAGGGAGAGGACGTCATTACGTAAGAAGGGGAACTGTTAGAACTCGTTTTGACTGGCAGAGCTTAGTTCTAACGTCGTCCACGCAGGGATTCCAGGGAAGTAACTATATGCAAAACTGTATCTTCTGTCAGATCGTCGAAGGAAAAGCGCCAGCCTATTTGATCTGGGAGGATGACAGGCACATCGCCTTCCTATCGAGCCGCCCGAATACCGAGGGCTTCTCCGTCGTGATTCCGAGGGAGCATTACTCAAGCTATGCATTTGACCTGCCTGACGAAACACTAACGGGCCTCACTCTCGCTGCAAAAGAAGTTGGAAAGTTGCTCGATCGAAAATTCGAGGATGTTGGCCGAACAGCCATGGTTTATGAAGGATTCGGCATCGATCATGTTCACGCTAAGCTGATACCGCTTCATGGAACGAATCAGAACGAATGGCAGCCAATTGTTTCCAATAATGACGAATATTTTGAAAAGTACCTCGGATACATCGCAACTCACGATGCGAAGCCAGCAAGCCAAAAGGAGTTGGCTAGGTTGGCTAGGTTCATACGCGAGGAATGAATCGCGGTTCTAACGCCGTCCGCGTACGGGATCCAAGGCAACGACATGACTGACCGACCTACTCCATGCGATTTCTGCGACCTGCCGGAGGTGCAGGACCGGGTGTTCCTGGAGACGGACCTAGTGAAGGCATTCCCGACGCACACGCCGGTCGTCCCGGGGCACGTGCTGATCGTTCCGAAGCGGCACATACCGGGTGAGGCGGACCTGACCGCGGACGAGCGGGAAGCGATCAGTCGGACGATACGGACGCTGCGCGGCGTCCTCGCCGATCTCTTCGGCGCGGAAGGATTCAACTTCGCTTGGAACGAGGGCGTCGGGCAGAGCGAACCGCACCTGCATCTGCACATGTTGCCGCGGAAGGAAGGCGACACGGGCATCACGCAGTATGAGCCGCGGCAGTTCCTGTACCGGCCGGGCAGTCGCGAAAAGACGCCGGAATCCGAAGTGCGCGCCGTCGCCGCGCTGATCCGTGAGCGGCTAGGGTAGCGCCGCGTGGGGTACACGTTCATCGGCGAAGTGAAGACGTGGTCGCCGTTCGGGTGGCGCTCCGATTATTCCTGGGACGAACTGTTCGACCTGGCCGACGCACACGGAGACATGATCTCTGTCCATACCGACTCGCGGTGGGGCGGGTCGTTCGAGCTGCTGGAGCGGGCTCGCGCCAGGACCGGTAAGCCGATCCTTGCGAAAGGCATCCATCGGGACGACCGCCTGGTCGATCGCGCGCTCGATGCCGGCGCCGACCGGGTCCTCGTGGTCGGTCGAGTGCCGGATCGTCACCGGGAGCGTTGTATCATCGAGGTCGAGAACGTGGGCCAATTCGGCATCCTGCCGCCGGACAGTCGGGCGCTTTGGAACGACCGGGACCTCACGACCGGCGGAAAGAAGGAGGAAACGTTCCGGCAGGCGAGGACCGCGTGGCGGGGTTGGCTATGCCAGGCGAGCAACATCCGTTCGGTCGACGACGTGGATCCGGCAGCGGACGCCGTCCTGGTCGGCACGCACCTGATTCCGTTCATCCGCTCGCGGGATCGACTGCGCTGATGGCAGCCTGGGATTGTGCTACCGTAAGATGTCATGGAGCGCCAGGAATCATTCACCGAAACCGCCGTCCGCGAAGGATTGGCGACGAGCGGACGGACGCCAGGGGCGGAATCGTTCCGTCTGCCGCTTGGTGACGAATCCGTTTCCGTTTCGTCGGACCCCGAGAGCGTCTTCGGGTTGCTCAAGCTGGCACGACAGCACGCTGAAAGTGAAACGTCGGGTCCGCATATCGCGATACTGAACCTGGTCGCCCGGCGGCGCGACATCGAGCAGAGGGAAACCGGTCCCTGGGGTGAGGTAGATTGGTATCCCGCGCAGCCGGTCGACGAACCGCCGGGTGCACTCGTCAGCATGCGCACCTGGTTGGCTGAACAGGGTTTCGACGTGGAGGCTATCATGACGGATCAGGAAGTTTGACGGCGTCGCTCCCGGTCATGCACTCTAAGTAGTCGTACCTTCACACCCTCGTTTCCGGGACTGGCCTCAGCAATGGTGCTGATGCTTGACCGGAAATCGAGGCCTGTATGGACTACGTCAAAGTAACTGCCAGCGGACTGGACGAGATCGCGGATGGCCGTGTCTTCGTGATTGCGAAGGGATTGCAGCTTGGCACTCCCGATTTCTCCCTGACCACACCGGTTGAGAGGGTCGAGCCAATCAGCCCCGCCTCATCCATGGGCTGTTTGGAGTGCGGGGAGCCGCTGCAACGCTTCCTGATTTCTCACGACTACCTGTGGATGTACACCGCTTTCGGTTGTGCCGAGCATCCCCGTCTCGCTGCCTACCTGGATATCTTCCCCAAGGTGGACGGCGGCACGGAGCACGACTGGGTCAACTCCTTCATGGGGATGGACACCGGTCGGGAGCGGTTCATCGGGATCGTCGAGCCGATAACCTGGCCCGACGAGCAGCAGTCCTGGTACCTGGAGAGGGCCCGATCGGAGGCGGAGTTGACGCCGGACGGGCTGCGGTACGCGACCTCTCTGCTCCGGCCCAAGGGCTGGAAGGTGACTCCGCGGGGCGTCATCACGGCGTTGCTGTCTTGCGTGCTGGCCGCCCTGCCGATTCTCGCACTGATGATCGGCGGGACGAATTCGAAGGCGATTGCCATTGCCATTCTCCTCGCGGTCTACTTCTGGCCCTCCCTGGCGTACTCGACCAGGCTGGCGTTCAAGCACAAGGAGCTTCCCCGCATCGTCGGCGGCCCCTCGTTCTTGCGCCCCGGCAAGCCGCACCGCTTCGTCCCTCCCAACGGCTAGTGCCGTTGCCGGTTTCCGATCCTCGCGCTCACGCGCACCAGGCTCGGAAACCGGCGACTCCCTCAGCGCATCTCTTGGTGCCCTGAAGGAGTGAAACTCCTTATTATTGTTGCAGCACCAGTCTCACCGCGCTTGAATGGACACGTGGCTAAAAGACAACCTGCCATCCGCACCCGCGGGCTGACGAAGTACTACGGCAAGACCCGCGGCATCGAGAAGCTCGACCTTACCGTCGAACGGGGCGAGGTCTTCGGGTTCCTCGGGCCGAACGGCGCCGGCAAGAGCACTACGATCAACCTGCTGATGGGATTCCGCCGCCCGACGGCCGGTTCCGCGCGCGTACTCGGCGCGGCGGTCGGCCTCGATATGGCGGGACTGCTTCACCGGATCGGCTTCATGCCGGGCGAGCTCGGACTGTACGGGCATATGAAGGTATCCGACTTCCTGACGTACTTCGGGAACCTGCGCGGCGGCGCCGACCGCGGGTATGTCCGCGAGCTGGCTGACCGCTTCAGTCTCGACCTCGGCCGGAGGATCAACGGCCTCTCCAAAGGCAACAAGCAGAAGGTGATATTGGTCGCAGCCTGGATGCACAAGCCGGACCTGCTGATCCTCGACGAGCCGACCAGCGGCCTCGACCCGATCATCCAACAGGAGTTCCGGGAACTGGTGAAGGAATCCCAGCGCCGCGGCGTGACGGTCTTCCTCTCTTCCCACGTACTGTCCGAAGTCGAACACATCTGTGATCGTGCGGCGATCATCAAGGACGGCCGGCTGGCCGCGCTGGAACGGATGTCATCACTGCACGAGCGGGCGCTCCGGCACCTCGAGGTGACGTTCGCCAAGCGGCCACCCAAGGGGATCCTCGGAGCGGTACCGGGAATCAGTCACCGGGAGGTCGAGGGCAACCTGCTCCGCTGCAACGTCCACGGGCCGATGGACCGCGTCGTGAAGGCGCTGGCCCGGTATCGCATCAAGAACATGATCGTCGAGCACGCGAGCCTCGAGGAATTGTTCTTCGAAGAGTATGGCGGGAAGGAGGACGCATGATGCTCGGCAGCATCTACGCGAAGACGATCCGGGACAACCGGAAAGGGTTGTTCTGGTGGGGGCTCGGCATCATCGTGTACGGACTATTCCTCGTCTCGTTCTATCCGGAGATCAAGGACCAGCCCGGATTCGACGAGCTGCTCAAGGAATCGGAGACATACCAGGCGTTGGCCGGGGGCGTCGAGAGCTTCTCGTCGCCCGAAGGCTTCCTGAACGCGGAGGCGTTCTCGATCATGGCGCCGCTCTTCCTGATCATCTATGCGGTGGGGCGCGGCACTGCCGCGATCGCGGGCGAGGAGGGCCGCCGCACGCTTCCGCTGCTACTCGCACAGCCGGTCAGCCGCACGCGGGTCGTCCGTGACACGTTCGCCGCGATGATGACCGGGCTCGTGGTGCTCTCCGTCCTGCTTTGGCTGAGCTTCTTCGTGCCGTCGGGATCGTTCGGACTGGATATCAGCGCCGGGAGCCTCGCGGCCGCCATTCTTTCGGTATTCTTGCTCGGCGGGTTCTTCGGGGGATTGGCATTCCTGCTCGGCGCCGCCACGGGCCAGCGCGGCCTGGCGTCCGGCGTGACCGCGGCCGTGGCGCTGGCGACCTACCTCGTGGATACCCTGGGAAAGATCATCGACGTGCTCGAACCGTACCGCGTGCTCTCGCCGTTCTACTACTATTACGAGAACGACCCGCTGAGTAACGGGCTCGATCCGGGTAACGCGGCGATCCTGGCGGCGAGCATCCTGCTCTTCTTCCTGCTGTCCCTGCTCGTGTTCCGGCGACGTGACATACATACCTGACGAAGAGAGACCGTTCGAGAGGTCGAACGAAGGAAGGTATAATTCCGTGTACGCGCCCGTAGCTCAGCGGATTAGAGCACCTGGCTTCGGACCAGGGGGTCGGAGGTTCGAATCCTTCCGGGCGCGCAGACCCGGTGCGTACTAAGTAGATGCCGGAGCGCGCAAGCAAGTTATACTGGGGCACATGAAGGTAGTGGTCCTCGGCGGCGGTCGTTCCAGTGAGCATGCGGTTTCGCTGGAGTCGGCGAAGTCGGTCCGTGAAGGCTTGCGCGAGGTCGGTCACGAAGTCCACTACGTCGAGATCGCCAAAGACGGCACGTGGCAGCACGGCGGCAAGGAGGTGTCGATCCGTCCCGGCAAGGGGTTGCTCGAGGCGGACGCCGTTTTCCCGGTGCTGCACGGTCCCTACGGCGAGGACGGCACACTCCAGGGCATGCTGGAACTGCTCGACGTCGCCTACGTCGGCAGCGGCCTGCACGCCTCCGCGACCTGCATGGACAAGGCGGTGTTCAAGGAGTGGATGGCGCACCACGACATCCCGCAGGTGCGGTACGTGACGCTCCGGCATCCGGTCGAGGCCGACGACCGGCAACGGATCGCCGAGCTCGGCTGGCCGGTCTTCGTGAAGCCGTCGCGACTGGGATCGTCGGTGGGGATCAGCAAGGCCGCTTCCGATGACGAGCTGGAAGCGGCGCTCGCGGAAGCGTTCCGGCACGATTCCGTGGTACTGGTCGAGGCGGCCTCGTCCGGACGGGAGGTGGAAGTGGCCGTGCTCGGTACGGGCGACCTGGTCGCCTCGCCGCCCGGCGAGATCGTCTTGCAGGGCGCGGACTGGTACGACTACGAGGCCAAGTACACGGAAGGGGGAATGAAGCTCAGCGTGCCGGCGGAACTGCCGGCGGTACGCGCTACCGAGCTGCGCGACCTGGCCATCCGCGTGTTCCGGTCGACCGGTTGCAGCGGCATGGCCCGGATCGACTTCTTCGTCGAGGACGACCGCGCCCTCGTCAGCGAGGTGAATACGATTCCCGGGTTCACGAAGACCAGCGTGTATCCCAAGCTCATGGAAGCGGCCGGGGTACCGTTCACGGAACTGCTCGACCGTCTGCTGACCGATGCGGTCAGCGACTTCCGGAAGTACCGCGAACGGGAGCATTGATCGAACGTGCGCTAGTGCATGACATCGCAGTTCAGGCGGCGGCCAAACGCGTCGAATAAAAAAAGACGCCCTCCAAAATTGATAATTTCTGAAGGGCGTCACCCGCGACACGATGGTTCGCTGGACTACGCTCGGGGAGCGCGCGGGTTAGGAGTCCGAGGCAACGGAAATTCAGGAGTTCGCGGTGATGTGCTCCGTCCGGAGGCCCTTGGCCATCTCCGTGAGAAGAAGCTGGACGGAAGAAGGGGTGTTCTTCTCCAGGGCAGCGACCGCAGCAAGGCTCTCGAGCTGCCGGGCAGCTGGCTCGAAGTTTCCTCTGTCGAGTGCTCGCAAGGCGGCGTCGATGTTCTTGATGATCTGCCGTGTCGTCTTCAGCTCCTCTCGTTTACGGGAGCAGCCATAGAAGAGACAGGTCCAACCGTGCCGATGCTTCCTGAGATCCCGCTCGAGCGCGGCATGCGCCCTCTCCTGTCTCCGTCGGTCGTTTCGCAGGGTGAATTTGGTCAGGCGAACCAGCCAGTCCATCGGATTCCTTCCGTGTCGAGGTGCGGGTCGTTTCAGTAGTGCATTGGCAATACCAAAAACGCCTTATCTTACGACAAAATAGACTATATGGCAAGGGATCAGGAGATTCGTTGCATGCTCACGCCGGGTATCGTCGGCTCCGTCAATCGGGCTGACCGCGGGCACGCGCTGGGCTATACTGTGCTACTGCGGGTGCATAGCTCAATGGTAGAGCAGTTGCCTCTTAAGCAATTGGTTGGGGGTTCGAGTCCCTCTGCACCCACACGAAATCCCCATCGTTTCGCGGTATACTAACTGCAGCATGACGATCACCATCCCGCGCATCCTGGCAATCGAACTGACGGTCATCGCGACCGGCATCATCCTGTACTTCGCCGGCGGCCTGCTCTCCGAATTCGGGCAGATCGCGCTGGTCGTGGCGTTCTCCGTCCTGCTGACGTACGCGCTCCTGCCGTTCGTGAACCGGCTCAGCGCGTTCCGTTACATCCCGCGGGCATTGGCGATCCTGCTTGTCTACATCGGCCTGGCGGCCGTCCTGATCGGGTTCGCGGCGCTGATCTCGGTACCCCTGACCAACCAGGTCGAGCAATTCGCGGACAACTATCCCGAATACCAGCAGCAGGTCGAGTCCGGCATTCCGGAAGCCCAACGCTGGCTGGATCAGCGGCAGATCGACTACGACCTGCAGGCTGCCGCCAACCAGTTCGCGGAACGCCTGGAGACAGGTACGGCGGCCATCGTCAGCCGGACCGGTTCGATCATCGCCAGCTTCTTCGGGACCATCTCCAGCCTCTTCTTCGTCCTGTTCGTGACCGCCTACTTCCTGCACTCGGGCCGCCGGTTCGCGGAACGCCTGATCCTCCTATTTCCCAGGCGGCGCCAGCGGTTCGTCCGCAAGCTTGCCAACGACTACGATCGCATCCTCGGACGGTTCGTCCGCGGGCAGCTCCTGATCTCCGTGATCGTCGCGGTGGCGGTCGGGATGTTCATGACGGCGCTGGGGCTGCCTTACTCGGTGATCGCCGGACTGGTGGCCGGTATCACCGCGCTGATCCCGGTCATCGGCGCGCTGCTCGGCATGGTGCTTCCGGTGCTGATCGCCGCGTTCATCAACCCGATCCTGATTCCGGTGTTCGTCGTCTTCTTCCTGCTGTTCAACGAATTCACCGACAAGGTACTGTATCCGCGGATCGTCGGACGGGCGGTCGA
>CAYZCS010000011.1:0-20510 GCA_964476895.1 uncultured Candidatus Saccharibacteria bacterium
CTGCCGAGTTGCTTGGTCGGCTCAGCGGGGAAGGAGTATCAGCGAGAGGCTCCGTAGATTACGTTGGTCGTTCGGTAATCCTTAGTACCGATTCTCAGGCCGTCGTTGATTGCCTCGCGAAGCTAGGAATCGAAGCAGAGACTCCAGCTGGACCGTACGGAGGGGCGAAGGAAAGGCTGTACGGGGATGACATGCCGGATGAGGAAGTTCGACCTGTCACATTCGAGATCTAAGCCAATCGATTGACTTAAAGGTTCTTGTGGTGTGACCTCCGGGTGAGGTCACACTTTTCTGTCGCCGATTAATCACAGTCGCCCCAAGGCGGGGATTCTGAAATACTGAGCTTGCATGCAGATACCAAAACTCCAACGAGACGTTAACCTGGCGCAGTTCACGACCTTCGGGATCGGCGGGCCGGCGGACCTGTTCATGGTCGCGAAGTCGGCCGATGAGCTGGCGGATGCCGTCCGGTGGGCGCAGGCCGAAGGGACCGACTGGTTCGTGCTTGGGTGCGGCGCGAACATCCTGGTGGGGGACGATGGGTTTCGCGGGTTGGTCATCAAGAACGAGGCGGCTGCCCACCGGTTCGACGGCACGCGGCTGACCGTGGAAAGCGGCGCGACGATCAAGAAGCTGATCGAAACGACGACCAAACGAGGACTCTCCGGACTCGAGCACTACATCAACATCCCGTCTACCGTGGGCGGTGCGATGTGGCAGAACCTCCACTTCCTGTCGCCGGACCGCACCCGGACGGTCTTCATCAAGGAAGTGGTCGAGGGTGCCCGGATCCTGACCAGCGGCGAGGTGAAGGAGGTCGACGCCGGGTACTTCAAGTTCGGGTACGACACGAGCGTCCTGCACGAGACCGACGACGTGGTCCTGGACGTCACGTTCGGGCTCACCGAATCGACGCCGGAGGCGATGCGCGAGCTCTCCGAACGCAACGCCGCCTGGCGGGCGGAGAAGCATCCGCCGAATGCCGACCAGATGAGCGCCGGCAGCATCTTCCAGAAGATCGAGGGCATCGGTGCGGGGCGGCTGATCGACCAGTGCGGCCTCAAGGGCTATCGGCTCGGCGGCGTGGAAGTGTCGGAAAAGCACGCCAATTACTTCCTGAACACCGAGGGCGCCACGGCCGCAGAGGTCCGGGAACTGATCGACCACGTGCGTCATACGGTGAAGGAAAAGACCGGCTACGACCTGCATCCGGAGATCAGCTTCGTCGGCGAGTTCTAGCCGTAATGACGGTCCGCTGTGCCGTTCCGCCGGTTTTTAGTATGATTTAGGGCCGCTCCTTCACATCCGTTGGTTTTCGGGATGAGGACTTTCATCCGGAAGTTCTTGACCGGAAATCAACATACAGGAGGCTTCGAGCCATGACGTATCTTCTGATTGCGCTGGGGGTCTCCCTCGCCGTGCTCTTCGTCATCCGTCGACGCAAGCGCGCTAATCCGCAATACGACTGGGTGGGTCGTGTCCTTCCGGGTTCGTGTCGCCGAGGGTATCACGACACTCCCGATATGATCGTCGGCATGGAGTGGGACCAGGTGTCCTGCATGCGGTGCGGCTTCTTATGCTTCGCCGAGTCACGCCCTATTCCTGCCGGGGAGGTTATGACTGCCCGCGTCGCGGTTGCATACTGGGGTGCGATTTACGACAAGAAGCGGGTCATGATCGAGTGGACCTGGCCGCGTGTCACCCGTTATACCGTGTTGTCCCTTACCGATCTTCTGGTGGGACTGCAGGTCGAGGTGGCGGATGCTCGCAAGGGAGAGAGGGAGTATCTGCTCAACATAAGCGCCGGAAGCGTGGAGATCGATGGCCATGGCATCGATCCCTTGACCTTCGAGGTGACGCGGGGCCAGATGGCCGCGTTGATCCTTGGTGAGGATGAGGAGATATCCTGCCCCCAGGGAAGTATCGGAATCATGAATCCGGTGTTCTTCCGCTCCGGTTGGGATCTCGACAGTATCCGGCAGCTTGTTATCCGGGGGCCGAATGGCAATCCCGCCATCTGTTTGCCACTGGGACATGAGTTCCTCGGTAAAGTGCTTCGTCCCTGGGCCGTGGCTGCCATCGAGCAGGGCCATGTCCGTCCGCTGAAGAACGGAGACAGGCCCGTGTTCTCCGTAGAGGAGTCCCAGACGGATAGCCGCTCTCTCGGAGTCTGGTCGCAGCCCGTAGGTGACCAGGTTGAGATCACGCAACTGCAGCCCAGGGAGGTCGATAACGGCGTGACCTGGCGGACGACCGATGACGAGGTTATCGTCACGGTTGGCCGGATCCGTCGTGCCGACATGCGAGGCTCCTACAATCGGGACGAGGATGCCGTCTACGCATCCCTCGCCAGTGACGGCGATGTTCCTTTGCCGGAAACGACCTGGATCGACGGACACGAGTGTCGATTCCCTGCAAGGCAATTGGTTCCGATTCGCCGTGATGGTTGGGGTGTGCTCACCCTGACCGGCGACAACGGTGCGATGCTGAAGCTTCGCGAGAAAGTCGACGGGGGATATCGTTTCGCCTTCGGCACGCTTTCCCACCCCGAGCTTCGGGAGACCGTCCCGGTCGGTTGGACCCACGCTACCTATGGCCTGATGCAGCGCTGGGCGCAGCAAAATCGGGCCGCCGCGACGTACTAGTAGAACGGCATGGCAAGGCGTGCCTTTCCCACAGCGACATTCCTTGCGTAAGCACGGTGTCGCTCAAGACCCTTGTGATTGGTTATTCCATCATTCACAAGGGTCTTTTTTTGTCTCGCAAAAAGCTTCGATGCCGTGTTATCTGGCGGCGTCCGCGCCGGTAGGCTATAGTAATCCCGTGCGGAAAGTAATTTCCTTTCTTAAGGAAGCGCGTGCGGAGTTGGCGAAAGTCATCTGGCCCACGCGCCGCCGGACGGCCCGGCTCACGGTAATCGTCGTGATTGCGACCGTGATCTTCGGTGCTTTCATCGGCGCCGTGGACTACGGTTTCGACCGGGGCCTCCAGGCGGTGCTTGAGACTACCGGCGCCGGTCAGCCCGCCGGTCCGCCGCTCCAGGAAGCCCCCGGAGCCAACGGCGGCGCGCCGGTCGAACTCCCGGCCGACGCCGTCCCGCAACCCCAATCAACGGAATAATCCCTTACACTGATAAGACGATGCCTCGACAAGCACCATCAACCGAACGCGCCTGGTACGCGATCCATACCTACTCCGGGTACGAAGACCGGGTGGCGGAGAACATCCGCCAGCGGATCGAGTCCATGGACATGGCCGACAAGATCTTCGAAGTGATCGTGCCGACCGAGAAGCAGATCGAGATCAAGCACGGCAAGCGCCGGACGGTCGACAAGAAGATCTTCCCGGGCTATGTGATGGTGAACATGATCGTCACCGACGATTCCTGGTTCGTGGTACGGAACACGCCGAACGTGACCGGCTTCATCGGCTCCGGCACCACGCCGACGCCGATGGGCGACGACGAGGTGAAGACGATCAAGCAGCGCATGGGCGTCGAGGAGCCGACCTACGAGGTCGACCTGGACAAGGGCGAGACGGTGAACATCATCGACGGCCCGTTCAAGGACTTCGACGGCCAGGTGGACGAGGTCGACAAGCAGAAGGGCAAGATCAAGGTGCTGGTGAACATGTTCGGCCGCGAGACGCCGGTCGAGCTCGACTTCCTGCAAGTGAGGAAGATCTGATGGAAGGATTCTACCCGTCGATAGACGGACCCTCCTGGGCCCAGGATTTCCTTCGGGATCAACAGCTGGCGAAGGAAGAGCAGGCCGAACGGCCAGCGCCGACGTTGAGCCGGGGGGAGTTCGAGGAGCGCCTCCGCGACCCTGACGTGCAGGAAACCCTGCGCCGTGCGGACTCGCTCGAGAGCGCATTGAGCGGAAATTTGGAAGGCACCGTGCGATGGGACGATGAGTTGCAAGAGTTCCGTGCGATGCGGCACGATGACCGGACGGACAGTGATCCCGTTCGGGAGGAAGGAATCGAGTAATGGCCAAGAAAGTACTGACCCTCGTGAAGCTCCAAGTCCCGGCCGGAAAGGCGAATCCCGCCCCGCCGGTCGGTACCGCCCTGGGCCCGCACGGCATCCAGATCATGGACTTCTGCAAGGCGTTCAACGACCAGACCAAGCAGATGGGCGACACGATCGTGCCGGTCGAGATCACCATCTACGAAGACCGTTCGTTCGACTTCATCACCAAGACGCCGCCCGCGGCGATCCTGATCAAGAAGGCGATCGGCCTGGACAAGGGCAGCGACAACGCGCTCAAGAACAAGGTCGCGACGATCAAGGAATCGCAGCTCGAGGAGATCGCCAAGGAGAAGATGCAGGACCTTTCGGCGAACGACGTCGAGGCGGCGAAGAAGATCATCGCCGGCACCGCCCGTTCGATGGGCGTGACCGTCGAGAAGTAACCGTGCCGGTTGGGGATAACCCAGCCAAAGATTTCGGTTACACTGGGTAGGTAACCGCGGGAGCTCTCCGGAGCGTTGGTACCGCACAGCACCATGGCAGAAGCGAAGACCACAGAGAAGAAAACACCGGCGGCGAGCGCGGCCGGGAAGAAGCCCGCAGCCAAGAAGCCTGCGGCTAGGAAGCCGGTTGCGAAGCAGGCGGTCGTGAAGGCTGCCCCGCAACGTCCGGGCGACCGCACGCACGGCAAGCGCTACCGGGCCGCGGCCGAGCAGGTCGAGGCCGGCAAGCGTTATCCGCTCGCCGAGGCGGTGGAGCTGGTACAGAAGACCAGCACCACGTCGTTCGACGCGACCATCGAGGTGCACATCCGGCTCGGCATCGACGCGCGGCAGGCAGAGCAGAGCGTCCGCGGTACCGTGCAGCTCCCGGCCGGCACGGGCAAAGAGGTCAAGGTGATGGCGTTCGTGCCCTCGGGCAAAGCCGCGGCGGCCAAGAAGGCCGGCGCCGATTTCGTCTCCGACGAAGCCACCCTTAAGAAGATCAAGGACGGTTGGACGGGCTTCGACGTGGCGGTCGCCACGCCGGACCAGATGGTCGAGGTCGGCAAGCTCGGCAAGACGCTCGGTCCCAAGGGCCTGATGCCGAACCCGAAGAGCGGGACGGTCTCGGACAAGGTCGAGGAGGCGATCGGCAAGGTGAAGGCCGGTAGCATCGAGTTCCGCGTGGCCAAGGACGCCACCATCCACGCCGGCATCGGCAAGGCTTCGTTCAAGCCGGAAGACCTGGCGAAGAACGTCGCGGCGTACGTCGGCGCGGTGAAGGCCGCCAAGCCGGATGACGCCAAGGGGACGTACATCCGGAGCGTCACGCTGGCATCCACGATGGGCCCTGGCGTGAAGGTGAATCCCGACGCGGCCGCGGCGGAGGCGGCGTGATCCTCTCCGACCGCGACATCAAGAAGAAGCTCGCGGACGGTGACATCAAGGTGAGTCCCGCGCCGGACTTCGAAACCCAGCTCGGTACGACCAGCCTCGACTTCCGGCTCGGTTCGAAGTTCCGGGTGTTCAAGCCAACCTCCACCCCGTACCTCGACCCGCAGAATCCCCGTACGCAAGAGGTGAATACCAGCGTCATCGACGTTTCGGATGCGTCCGGAGAGCAGCCGCTCCCGAACGTGCCCGAAGGACCGCGGACGTTCGTGTTGCATCCCGGTGAATTCGTACTGGCGACGACGGTCGAGGAGATCGAGCTGCCCAACGACATCGCTGGCCGCCTGGAAGGGCGTTCGTCGCTCGGCCGGATGGGTATCGTGATTCATTCGACGGCCGGCCACTTCGATCCCGGCTTCGCCGGCAACATCGTCCTGGAAGTGACCAATATCGGCGTCGTGCCGGTGCTGTTGTACCCGGGCATGCGGTTCTGTCAGATGGTGTTCGAGCAGCTCAGCAGCCCGGTCGAGACGAGCTATGCCAAGAGGAAGTCGTCCAAGTACGCCGGCCAGACCGGCCCGACCAGCAGCCGGATCAGCAAGGAGCAGGAAGAGCTCGGATCGGCCGAGGATTTGCGGATATGAGCGATACGAAGCAGTTCGAGGTCGAAGTGAAGACGCTGCTCGGCAGCGCCGAGGACGCCGAACGCTTCGTGGCCAAGCTGCGGGAGCATGACGGGAGCCTGGCGCAGACCAGTCAGGCGAGCCAGCTCAATCACTATTTCGACGATGCCGGCGATCCGGCGAAACTGGTGGATGCGGTCCGGCAGTATCTCGGCGAAGCAGACGCTGCTTCGCTCGAGGAGCTGGTCGGGGCAGCCCCCACGTTCTCGCTCCGGACCCGGCAGCAGGACGGCGCCGTGCGCCTGGTCGTGAAGGCGGCCAAAGGCGTCGAGGATGACCAGCATGCGATCGCCCGCCGGGAGGGGGACTATCTCACCACGGCACCGGACATCGACACCTTGGACGAAGCGATCCGCCAAGCCGGGTACGGCTTCCTGTCGAAGTGGTCACGCGACCGCACGGAATACCGCTACAAGGACTACACCGTCTGCATCGACCGGAACGCGGGCTACGGCTTCCTGGCGGAAGTCGAAAAACTCGTGGAATCCGAGGAAGAGGCCGCCGCCGCGCGGCAGGCCATTCTCGACGAATTGGCGGTGCTTGGCGCGGAAGAACTCTCTCAGGAACGGCTCGGCCGGATGTTCGCCTTTTATAACGAACACTGGCCGGAGTATTATCGGACTGAGAAAACGTTCACCGTGACCTGATGTAATGACACGAACAGACGCGCAATTCCTGAAGAACCACCCTGAGTACCAGTACTTGGGACTACTTCAGAACGTGATGCAGCATGGTGCGGAAAAACCGGTACATAACACGCCGGACACGACGATTAAAAGTCTCTTCGGTCAACAGAGTCGCTACGATCTCTCGCAAGGCTTCCCGCTTTTGACGACAAAGAAAGTCTTTCTGCGCGGCATCGTCCATGAGCTGCTGTGGTTCATCAAGGGCGATTCCAACATCAAGTATTTGGTGGATAACGATGTCCACATCTGGGATGAGTGGCCGTATCGGAATTACACGAAAGCCGTGGAGGAGCAAGGGGTGCCCGAGCTCACGCAAGAGGAATTCATCGCGAAGATTAAAGAAGATGATGCATTCGCGAAGCAGTGGGGCGATCTCGGTAACGTCTACGGCGTACAATGGCGCCGCTGGCCGACGACCGACGGGCGGACGGTGGATCAGCTCGGCTGGGTAATCGACAAGCTTCGCACGGCGCCATACCGTAAGCACCTGGTGGTGTCGGCCTGGAACCCCGAGTACATCTACGAGATGGCTGCCTCACCGGAGCAGGCGATGGTGCTGCCACCGTGCCACACGCTGTTCCACTTCAACGTGACGGGAAAGCGCCTCTCCCTCCAGCTGTACCAGCGCAGTGCCGACCTCTTTCTCGGCGTGCCGTTCAACATCGCGAGCTACGCGCTGCTGCTCCAGATGGTCGCGCATGTGACGGATCTTGAGCCTGGTGATTTCATCCATACGCTGGGCGACGCCCACATCTACAGCAACCACTTCGACCAGGTACGGGAGCAGCTTACGCGGCAGCCGCGACCGTTTCCGACGATGCGCCTGAATCCCGAGGTCACGTCGATCGACGGCTTCACCTACGATGACTTCACCGTCGAAGACTACGACCCCTACCCGCCGATCAAGGGGAAGGTGACCGTCGCCGGAGGATTCTGATCGCTGCGCCGCGGATCATCTTGATCGCCGCATTGGACGAGGAGCGCGGCATCGGCAAGGACGGCGACATCCCGTGGCGCATCTCCGCGGACTGGCAGCGGTTCAAGCGGATCACCATGGGGCATCCCATCATCATGGGGCGGAAGACGTTCGAGGTGGTGGGACTGTTGCCTGGCCGCACGAGCATTGTCCTGACCCGGCAAACGGACTATGCGGCCGAGGGTTGTCTCGTAGTCTCGACGTTCAACGAGGCGCTGGCAGCTGCGGCCGAACGGGACGACGAGATCTACGTGATCGGCGGGGAAGAGATCTTCCGGCTGGCACTCCCGCGGGCCGACGAGCTCCGGCTGACGCACGTGGCCGGCACGCATGAGGCAGACACGTTCTTCCCGGAGTTCGGGGATGCGTTCCGCGAGGTCCGTTCCGAATCGCACGAAGATGAAGACCCGGCGTACCGCTACGTGGATTACGAGCGGACTGGCGGCGCCCACGGTTGACGAGGCTCGCCGGGGTTCGTAGACTTAACCACGTCGCCAAAGACCGTGGCCGTCCGGCAGGGCCGGGCTTAATCCGCCGCGCAGGAGACGCGAAAAACTGACTGTATTTCGCTTCTTTCCTGCCTTTGGTGACGCCAAAGGTTTTTAGTAGCACGAATCATGCCTAAGACTCGCCAGCAGAAAGAAGACGTCACGCAAGCGCTCACTACCGCGCTGCGGGATGCGGCTGCCGTCGTCTTCACCGACTACCAGGGCCTCGGCGTCCGCGAGCAGCAGGAACTCCAGGCACAGCTCCGCGAGAACGGCATGCGGTTCGAGGTGGTCAAGAACACGCTCTTCCAGCGTGCGGCCAAGGACGCCGGTCTCACGGTCGACGAACTGACCGGACCGGTCGGCGTGGCGTTCGGCTTCGAGGATCCGGTCTCGGTCTCCAAGGCGGTCACGCAGTTCGCGAAGGACAACGAGGCGCTGGAGGTGACCGGCGGCATCGTGGACGGGGAACGGGTCGAGGTCGCGATGATCTCGAAACTGGCCTCGCTGCCGGGCCGCGACGAACTGCTCGGTCGGCTGGTCGGCAGTATCAGTGCGCCGGTGCGGAACCTGGCGAGCGGTCTTTCGGCCGTACCGCGGAACCTGGTGTACGCCCTGAGCGCGGTAAAGGAACAGAAGGCCTAGGGCCCTCCGGGCGTCGCGAGCACATCGCGGCACGCGGAGAGCGCTAGCTCACACGTAATCAAGTACTAAACCGAGGAGGTTCACATGGCGGACGAAGCCAAGGACGACCAGCAGGCCGCAGCGGCCGACGACTCGCAGGATCAGCCTGCGGATGAGAAGAAGGACGAAAAGCCCGAAGGTGGCGACAAGCCGGAAGCGGAAGCCGCGCCGGCCGCGGAGGAATCCAAGGAGGACGACAAGCCGTCCAAGGAGTACTCCAAGGAAGTCACCCAGATCGTCGAGCAGGTCGAGAAGATGACCGTGCTCGAGGTGGCGGACCTCGTCTCCGCGATCGAAGACAAATTCGGTGTCTCGGCTGCTCCGGTAGCCGTAGCCGGCGGTGCTCCGGCGGCCGGCGGCGGCGAGGGCGGCGGCGCTGAAGAGGAGAAGTCGGCGTACACCATCCATCTGGCCGCGTCGGGCGACAAGAAGATCGACGTGATCAAGGCCGTCCGCGAGGTGACAGAACTGGGCCTCAAGGAGGCCAAGGACCTGGTCGAGGGCGCTCCGAAGGACGTGAAGGAGAACGTACCGAAGGAAGAGGCCGATGAGGCCAAGCAGAAGCTTGAGGCCGCGGGCGCGACCGTCGAGCTTAAGTAACTAGCGCACAGGAACCTCCGTACGCCCGCTACTTTTGTGGCGGGCGTACTTGTGCCTGCTCGGCGACTTGGTATGATAACTTCTCGGTCGGCGGAAGGGGTTTCGGCGCTTTAGGCCATTTTGCTTAAAAACCCCTTGACAAAGCGGATTATATCCTATATGCTGACCGGCTTTCGGCAATAAGGGCCGAAGCCGTAGATTAACAACCCGGTCAATCAACCATCATTGCCTTTTCCAGGCAGGGCTGCGGCCCAAGAAAAAACGAATACAAACCAACCAAAACGAATCCCCACGCGGGGATTCCCGGTTGGTTTTTTGTTTTCACGGGCCCGCTGAGAGGGTACCGCAACGCACGGCGTCCGCGCTTTGCGGCACCCTCTCACGATAGTCCTGCCAATCCACAATCCGTACGCAGTCAGTCCACGTCCATCTCCCGACCCAGGAGGCAATACCATGGCAGCATCGGCACAACCGCCAGGGCGAAAGCCCGATCCCAGGCGGTCCGCGGCGGCCAAGAAGGCTGCAGCGACCCGCAGGAAGAACAAGGCGAATCAGAGCCAGCAGGCCGCGACCGGTACCAGCGGTACCGGCACGACCTCGCAGTCCGGCGGCAGCAACGCCGGCGGTAACGCCAGCAACGGGACCACCCGGGTTCGCATTCCGGACAGGGTAACGTCCTTGCTCGCGATGCGGCCCGGGCGCAACTGGCTCCCGGTCGCCGGAGTCATCATCGCCGTCGTGGCGGTGGCAATCGTTGCCATCACCTCGATCGGCGGCGGAGACAACGGCGACAGCCGACACGCCTCGCTCACGCCGGCTCCGCTGGCGGCAGAGGAGGAGCAGGAGGAGGCTCCCGAGTCGGGAATCTCCGACGAGTCCGGTCTGTCCACTTACGAGGAGGTCGAGAACCGCTTCGAGAACATGGGCAGGCAGGACTACCTCAAGCTCGCCAAGCGCGATGGACGGTGCGCCCGTGAGGGTGACTTCATCCACGCGAAGGTGCTGGGAGACAATCCCAGTCCCAAGCGGAAGCTCGAGGTGACGCTGCTCTGCATGGCCAAGGATCCGGTCACCCGTGTCGGATTGACGCAGACCTTTAACAAGGGTGCGTTCAATTCACGCGAGCTGGGTCGGATGCTCACCGCGGGACCGAACCATGACCTCAATTGGGAGGCGTGGCGTGGTTTCCGTGACCGTGTCACCGGCGCAGGGCACATCAGCACCGTTAACCTGGGCGGCAGTGGTTTCACCACGTTCGTCACCCAGGACGGCACGGTCGGCTCGACGCATGACCCCAATCTCGACGAGCGGGGAACGCGTTTCAAGATGGCCGCTGCTACCGTCAACGGTAAGCACATGCCGGCGAAGAACATCGTCACCGAGGAGACCTGCACCAACAGGGTGCTACCTCAGAAGACGGTCTTCGTCCCGCCGGCAGCTCCTCCGAAGGGCGGACCCGGTCCCGGACCTGGTCCGAGCCCCGAGGGTCGCCATCCGGCACAACCGGGCGGTGACAATCTCGGTGGTGGCCGTCCGCAGCAGCAGGGTGGGAGCTACGGTGACACGCATCGTCGTGTTCCCAACACCCCTGCCACGCCGAAGCGACGGCCGGTCATCCAACCGGATACCCCGGTGAGGACGCCCTCCGGTACGGGTGGCGAGATCAAGCCGAACGATCCGCCTCCGCAGAGCGACAGTGGTGGGGGAACGGTAACGCAGCCGACTGCACCACCGACCCCCCAGCCGAGCGAGCCGCCTAACACCGGCCCCTCGGCGACGCCACCGCCGCCACCCGAGTCAGGTGCACCACCGCCGCCTCCGGCCGAGCAGGGCGCACCACCGCCCCCATCGTCCACGTCAACGAGCGCGGCACCACCGCCCCCGCCTCCGCCCCTCGAGTAGCGAATACGCTTCGCCATCTCCTGGGTCGGAGACCTGATTGCATCCCGACCGGTCACATGCTTACACAGATGTCGGCCGGTCGGGGTCAATCGGGGGGTTACACTACTGCAACCACGGAAAGGAACAATGGAAAACAATGATGGATCGTCGGAGCAGTAAATTACTTGAACTTGTCGTCAAGACAACACTCATCGTGATTTACTGCTCCCTCCCCATTCCATCGATGCTGGTTGATTGACCGGGTTCGCAACTTAACAACCCGACGCACACACGTTCACACGCCTTTGTTTCACTTAACCATTAATTAACCAAGGAGGATGCACATGAGTAACATCTTCAATCTGCGCTTCAGGCGCAAAAAGCTCTTCGTTGCCCTCGGCATGCTGCTGGCGCTCGCGGTCACCCCGCTGCTCCAGTCTTCGCAGGCCGCCGGTAACGTCATCATCGACAGCACGTTCTCGTCCCGGGTCTACAGCGGCCCCGGCGGCCCGACGGGCTTCGCTGATACCACCACCGTCCGACACGGCAACGTGGTCCAGTATGGAATCCTGGTCCATAACGCCGAGGACGCCCGTTCTGGCGACAGTGCCAAGAACTTCAAGATCCGGGTAACCATCCCTGACGCGTCCAACGGCTCTCAGGCCGTCAACACTGAGACCATCTCGGCCGATAACGGCCACTCCCCGGGTTCGTACCGGAAGACCGACACCACGACGTTGAAGTCGCAGGACGGCAAGCCGTTCACGATCACCGGTCTCCGCAACATCCAGTTGCAGCGGAACAACGTCCCCAAGACGAACAACCCGACCTTCAACTGGACCGCTCCGGAGAACATCCCGTACGAACGGGTAGAAGTCGAACGGAAGAACAACGCTTCCGTCCTGACGATCACGCCGACCAAGAGCGGCAATCTGGGACCGTGCTTCCAGAACGCGCTTCGGGTCATCTTCCTGGCTGACATCACCCAGGGAAAGCCCGGACCGCAGCTGGCGATCGACAAGAAGGTCCGGAAGGCCGGAGAGACTAACTTCTCCGAAGCCAACACGATCAAGCCGAACCAGAACATGCAGTACTTCGTGGAGCTGAAGAACGTCGGTGGCGCACCTGCCACGAACGTCGTGCTCCGTGACGCGCTGCCGCGGCACGTCAAACTGATGCCGGGAAGCGTCCAGCTCCGGAGTTCGAGCAATACCACGCTCAGACCCGGGCCGGATAACTTCGTGAACGGAGGAATCTCCTACGCGAGCTTCGGGCAAGGTGCCTGGGTCCAGGTCTACTTCAACGTCTCGGTAGGCGACCCCGGGGAATGTCCCTGGTGGTTCAAGAACTTCGCACTCGTGAAGTCCGACCAGACCAACGGATCCGAGTTCTTTGACTCGGTGAAGACGGACCTGGTGTGTCAGCAGACAGCGACACCGACCCCGACTCCTACGCCCACTCCTACGCCTACGCCTACGCCCACTCCCACTCCTACGCTGACGCCGACCCCGACACCGACCCCGACTCCCGAAGTCCAGATCGGTGATCTCCGGATCATCAAGTTCGAGGACCTTAACGGCAACGGTAAGGAAGACGAGGGTGAACCGCGGATGGCGGGCGTGACCTTCACGACCACCGGTCCGAGCGATTTCTCGAACACGTCACAGACTGACGAGAGCGGTGAGATCGTACTCACGGACCTGGAAGAGGGTAGCTACACGGTGACCGAGACGATCCCGCAGGGCTTCGAGGTGACCACGGAGAACCCGCAGACGAAGACGGTACAGACCGGTGAGACCGCGGAATTCTCCTTCGGCAACAAGCGCATCGTGACGCCGACGCCGACTCCGACCCCGCCGACTGTCCAGACCCCGACTCCGGAAGCAACCCCGCCGGTGACGCCTCCGGGCGGCCCGAAGGGTCAACTGCCGGTGACCGGTGCCTCAGGCGCGGCTGGCCTGGCCACGATGGCCGTGGCGACCAGCGCGTACCTGTACCGCCGGGAACGGAACGCTCTCGCTGAAGCGATTCGTAACCATTCGGTAGACGGCTAGGGCCACCCCGCTGCCGGCGAACGAAAAAGGCTCCCTCACGGGAGCCTTTTTCAATTGGAGCGGAAACCGTGGCTATACTGGAGTCATGGAGCAGGAACTCCAGGAACGAATCGACAGCCTGGCGAAACGCTTTGCCCAGGTGAGGGAGTTTCTTTGACCTTGCCGGCAAAGAGACCGAGTTAGCCGACCTCAAGAAGCAGTCCGAGCGTGAGGACATCTGGCACGACCAGGAAGAGGCCCGGGCGGTGATGCAGCGACTCAACGAACTCGCCGAGCAGGTCGGGTTCTGGCAGCGGTTCGAGCACGACCTCACCGATCTGCGGGAACTCCTGGGATTATCCGGGCAGGATGACAAGGCGGTGCAGGAGATCGCCACGAACCTGGATGAGCTGGAACGCACGTTCACCCAGCATGAGTCGGCGGCGTTGCTCTCCGGCGAACACGACACCCGCCCGGCCCACCTGACGATCCAGGCCGGTGCGGGCGGCACCGATGCCCAGGACTGGGCGCAGATGCTGGAACGGATGTACCTCCGATTCGCGGAGCGTCGCGGCTGGAAGACGGAGATCGAGGAGCGTTCGGCGGGGGATGAGGCCGGCATCAAGAGCGTGACGTTCCGGGTGGACGGTCCGTCGGCATACGGATACCTTCGGGGTGAATCGGGCGTCCATCGGCTCGTGCGGCAGTCGCCGTTCAACGCCAAGAGTCTCCGGCAGACCTCGTTCGCCCGGGTGGAGGTGCTTCCGGACCTGCCGTCACATACCATCGAGCTGGACGAGAAGGACCTGCGGATCGACACCTACCGGGCCTCCGGCGCCGGCGGGCAGCACGTGAACAAGACCGATTCGGCGGTGCGGATCACCCATCTGCCCACCGGCCTGATCGCTCAATGCCAAAGCGAACGTTCCCAGGCGCAGAACAAGGAGGCGGCGATGAAGATCCTCTACGGGAAACTCCTGGCGTTGGCCGAGAAGCAACAGAAGGCGGATCTCCAGAAACTCGAGACCAGCGATACGGCGGCATGGGGAAACCAAATCCGCTCGTACGTCCTGCATCCCTACAAGCAGGTAAAGGACCTCCGTACGCGCGTCGAACGGCCGGACCCGGACGCCGTGCTCGAAGGCGACCTCGACGACTTCGTGGAGGCGGAGCTTCGGCTACCCCGCTAGCAGGGCGGCGGCTTTGCCGACCACCTCGCTGGGCGTGAAGTTGGACTTGAGCAGGTAATCGGCGGCACCGAGCGCCATTCCGCGGTCGATGTAGTCCTGGTCGCCGACGTTCGAAAGCAGGACGACCTGCACGTCCTTCGTTTCCGCATCCTGTTTCAGTTCCTCGAGCACTTCGATGCCGCTCTTCTTTGGCATCATGATGTCGAGCAGGACGAGATCCGGGCCATGTTCACGGACCAGGGAGATTCCCTCGTCGCCGTCCAGCGCGTGATGGATGTCATACCCCTCGCGTTGGAATTTCTGGACGTACATGTCCGCCAGTACGGAGTCATCTTCGATCAGCACGATTGTCTTTTTGTCTGCCATCGACTCCATTCTCCCATGCGGGCAAGCGCATTGACAAACTCCTGAAAAGATGTTATGGTTAAGCAATTTTATGGACACCACGATCATTGGTCTCGGACTCCTGCTGGCGGTCACGGTCGTCGTCGTGCTGACCGTGCGGATCCGGGCGTTGGCCCGGCAGGTCCGTTCCCGGGAGCTCGCGGTCAAGCGGGATCTCGGACGGATCCGGCAGATCGACCGGATGCTCCTGGCGAACCTGTCCCTCGGATACATCGCCCAGGAAGTGGCAAACGTCTTCGCCGACCACCGGGCCGTGCTCGGCGGCGCCGTCCAGCGGGCCAACCGGGACGGCACGCTCGAGGTGCTGGCCGTCTCGGAAGAACTCAAACGGACGGGCAACCAGGGGCTCGGCGTGCTGGCGCATAAGGTGCAGAGCGGCGTCGAGCTGGAACGCCATGGTTCCCTGGTCGTCCGGGCCATCAACCAGCGACAGATCATGGTGGGCGAACGGCTGGGTGACGTGGACGTGCCCGCGTTTACCCCCGGACAGGCCGACAAGATCCAGAAGCGCCTGGGCATCCGGAGCGTGGCGATTTATCCGGTGATGGCCAACGAACGGGTCTACGGCGCGGTCACGTACTATCTGCGATCCCCGTACGAGAGCCTGGGGGAACGAGACAAGGAAACGCTCCAGGCGATGACCGACGGGGTGGCCGTCGCGATGGTGAACGCCAGCCTGCTCACGGAGATCGATGCGGTGAACCAGCGGTTGACCCAGGCCAACGCCGGCTTGAAACGGGCGGACGAGACCAAGGACGAGTTCGTCTCGATCGCCTCGCACCAGCTCCGCGGCCCGCTCACGGCGATCCGCGGCTACCTGGCGATGCTCGAAGACGGCGACTTCGGCACGATCCCTGACCGCCAGCGTCCCGTCGTGGAGCAGATCTCCGAAAGCACGAACGAGGTAATCAACATCCTGAACGACATGCTTTCGCTCTCGCGGATCAATGCGCGGCGCTTCGAGCTGACTCCCAGTCCCGTGCGGCTGGAGGACGTGGCCCGCGACGTCACCCGGGAATTCGAGTCGCTGGCCAAGAAGAAAGGACTGAAGCTCATCCTGGAGCTGCCGGACCGGCCGATCGGTCAACTGAATCTCGACGGTCTCCGCATCCGCCAGGTCATCGTGAACTTTGTGGACAATGCGATCAAATACACGCAGAAAGGAACGGTGCGGGTTTCGATTGCCCAGGAGGGCGACGAAGCGGTCCTCCGTGTCCGGGATAGCGGTATCGGTATCTCGGCGGAAGACCGGCACAAGATGTTCACCAAGTTCTTCCGGGCGGATAACGCCCGGAACGTCCTGGCGTCCGGCACCGGCCTGGGCCTGTTCGTGGCCCGGCGGATCGTGGAGGCGCATGGCGGCAGCGTCATCATGGAAAGCACGCTCGGCAAGGGGAGTACGTTCGGCTTCCGCCTCCCGCTTTCCGCGGTACGTGGCGGCCACGGCGCCCCCGACCGTCGGTCCGTCCGGACTCCGTCCGCTACGGCCTGATTACTGCCCGATATCGAGCTTCTTGCCGCCCCGGGCGGCCGCTTTGCCTTCGGATGAGTCGGATTTCGCCTCGGTCTTCGCCGCGGCCTTGGGAAGGCTCAGGACGAACGCGTTGCCGGTAGCGGTGCCGGTCACCGAGAACCGGGCGCGGTGTGCCTCGATGATCTGCTGGGCGATGTAGTAACCGATACCCTCCTCGAAGCCTTGCGCGCCGACGTAATCGAAGACGTTCTGCTGCTGGTCGCGGGCCAGCGGCGCTCCCTGGTTCTCGATCCGGAACTCGACTTCGGGATCCGTTTCCTGGAGGTTGAACGAGACCTCGCTCTTCGGCGCGGCGGTCCGGGCGGCGGTGTTGGCGATCATCGAGAGCAGACGCCCCACTTCCGTGACATCAACCTCGATCTCCGCGTCCGTGCCCGGCTTGCCGGCATTCAGCGTCCGTGACGATTCGGCGACCGTCGTGGCGAGCTTGTCGGCGGCCTGCGTGAATAGCTCTTTCGCGGCGATCCGCTGCTTGCGTACGGCGATCTTCTCCTCGGAGAGAGTCTCGATCCGGGCCATGTCCTCGATGATCCGGAGCAGTTTGTTGGCGCTGTCCAGGATCGTCTGCACCTTGCTGAGCGCGTCCTTGGGGAGCTTCCCAGCGTCTCCGGAAAGGAGCAGGTCGGCGTATCCTTTCATGGCGGTGATCGGTGCCCGGAGCTCGAACGAGGAGAGGTTCACGAGGCGCTTCCGGAGTTCCTTCTCCGCTTGTTCGGTCGTGGCGTCGACCAGGACCACCACGTGGTATCCGGGCGGATAGGTCAGGGAGCGTTTGGCGGCGTAGACCGGTGTCAGCGTGCCGTCCTGCGCCGTGACCGTGCCCTGGCGCTTGCGTTCGGTCAGCTTGAGCGGCTTGCCGCCACCATCTATCGAAAGCACCGTCTCGAGCGGCTGATGGAACGACGAGCGGCCTTCCCGGCCGGTCATCGTTGCGAACGACTGGTTGGCGTACTCGACGGTGCCCTCCGGGTCGACCAGAGCCACGCCCTCATCGAGGTGCTGTCCGAACTCTTCCCACAGCTTGAAGCGGTCGGCGGCTTCCTCGGTGGTCTGCTTGATCGCGTCCTGGGCGCCGGCCTGCCGGAACAGGGAACGGATCAGCAACACGAGGGTGACGAGGAACGCGGCGGCGAAGATGAACGTAAGCGTGTCCACGCCGCCAGTTTACAGGCCGCGGGCGCACGCCACTAGTTCGGTGCGGACCCGCTGCTTTGCGGTCCGGACCGAACGTCCGGCACAATGAGGTGGGCCGGGGTGGCGGAACTGGCATACGCGACGGACTCAAAATCCGTTGCCCGCAAGGGCTTGTGGGTTCGAATCCCACCCCCGGCACCGTTTGCCGCCGGTCATCCGGCGTCGTAGGGTTAAACCGATGGAGTCGTCAGAGGCCACGTACCAAGCACCCGCCCGTCCGCCCCGGCGCGATCCGGCCGACGTGCTGTGGCGGTTCGCGAAGGGCATCTTCCCGCTGGTACTGATCGGCGTGGCCGTGTACCTGGTCTTCAACTTCCCGGCGCTTTGGACGCGCCTGACGTTCATGGTCAGCAGCCCGGAAAGCGCTTCGGCGGCGACGCTGCCGGAAGTGGTGCGTACCGGGGCATTACCGGGAGGCGATGACGGGAACGGTCAGGCCGCCGTGCCCTGCGAGGGAAACATCCCGTACGACGGCAACGGCAACCCGCGTGCCATCTGCGACAACTACATTTACATCCCGCGTATCCGGGTAGCCGCACCGATCGTCCGTCCCGCATCCACGTCGGAAGCGGTGATCAACGACGCGCTCCTTCGCGGCGTGATTAAGTATCCCGGCACTGCCGACCCCGGCGAGCAGGGCAACCTGTTCCTGACCGGACACAGCTCCTACTACTGGTGGGTAGATACCGACTATCGCAATGTCTTCGCCCTGGTGCCCGAGCTCAACGTCGGTGACGAGATCGTGGTGTATCACCAGGGCAAACGGTATCTCTACCGCACCCACCGGACCTTCGAAGTCGCCCCCACCCACACCGACGTCCTGAAGCCGACCCGTGAGTCGATGGTGACGCTCTCGACCTGCGTACCGGTCGGTACAAGCTATCGGCGGATCATCATCCGGGCCCGACAGATCAGTCCCGATCCGGCTACGAACGTGGCACCCGGCGAATCCGCCGAAACACCCGCCCGACTGCCGGGTGTCCGCTAGGGAAAGAGTCAGGAATCCCTAAGGTTGATCCGGAGCAACCGTCCGCTCGCGCGGTCGGTGGCAATGATCGTGTCCAGTCCGAGGATCGTCGGCTCACTGCCGATTCCGTCGGCCACGACCCGGTCATTGGTGCCGTCCCGGGCGATCACGTGAAGGTCGCTGTCGCTGCGGTAGAGCAGGTGCGACCCGTCGGGAAGGGGGTAAATCCGCTCAGGGGGGTCAGTCAGGCGGGTGACCAGACGTTCCTTTCCGGATTCAAGGCTCAGCAGATGGAGTTCGCTCGTGGTGCGGTAGGCGAGGTAGCGCCCTTCACGGTCCAGTGCCGTCTGGACGATCCCCTGTCCGAGATCCCGATGGCGCTCGTCCCGGAGCAGACCGAAGGAGCCATCACGGTCTTCGGCCACTACCGCATCCGGACCTATCGTCGTGAGGGCAGTCACGGTCCTGGTCTCCGGTATCCGTTGCCCCGTCCCGTCCGGCCGGACCCAGGTGACGCCCAGCGCATCGAGGACGTACAGCCCGTCCTCTGCCGCGGCCCAGGCCCGCGGGGCCACGGCCACCGTCTTCGCATCCGTGCCATCCGTATCCTGGATCCTGATCCGGTCATTCCTGACGGTGAGCACGCGGCCATCGATGAAGCGGCCGTCCGTCCCGGACAGGTCCCCGACGCGCGACCCTTCGCGGTCGAACACGATAGTGTGCCTGACGCCGCTGAGCAGGATCCGGTTTCCGCTCCCGGTGACCGCCAGCGAACGTGGTTCGGCCAGCGTGGCCGGCAGGGGTGTGATCGTACGGGACGTGCCGGCTTCCAGGTCGACGGACTCCAGGCGGTACCGTCCGTTATGCCGGGTGACCGCCACCGCGTTCCCGCCGCTGGGCGAGACCGCTACACGACGGACGGCACCTTCGGTAAGGAACGTCCGTTCCGGCGATTCCGGAAAGAGCGTGATGGATTCGATCACCGCTTCGCCGGGAGCGATCCGGATCGTCTTCCGCCATGGCAGCCGGCTGTCCTTCCGGACTTCCACGTCGTATGTTCCCGGCCGGAGCGATATCCGCGCGTCCGTCCGTTTGCCGTGCGGTGCACCGTCGATCAGGATCTGCGCGGGATCGGGATCCGACTGCAGGGCGAGCAGTCCGCGCTTGTAGAGCGCGCCGGAATCGAAGTCGATGGCGTACCCCCGGGTGACCAGCAGCGCGACCGTCGCTCCCGTCAGGAACAGGACGAGCGTGAGTATGTAGACCGCGAACCGGGGCCGATAACGATGACGGGGAGACATGCCTTACAGGATAGCCTATCCGGAACCATTCTCGTGAGCGGGAGTGTGCGGTAGACTGGATTTCGTATGGGTTCAATCGTCCAGATCATCGGTCCCGTCGTGGACGTCCGTTTCTCGGGGAAGCTTCCCGAGATTCATGAAGCGTTGCTCATCTCCGGAACGGGCCTGACGCTGGAGGTGCAGCAGCATCTCGGTTCGGGCGTCGTCCGGACCGTGGCCATGTCGTCCACCGAAGGGTTGGTCCGCGGCCAGGAAGTGAAGGCCTCCGGTAAGCCGATCTCGGTGCCGGTCGGCAGCGATGTCCTCGGCCGGATGTTCAACGTGCTCGGTGAGCCGATCGACGACAAGGGAGCACCCAAGGGCAAGACCCGTTGGCCGATCCATCGCGACAGCCCGCCGTTCACCGCCCAGTCCACCGAGACCGAAGTCTTCGAGACCGGCATCAAGGTGATCGACCTGATCGCGCCGTTCGTGAAAGGCGGCAAGGTCGGCCTGTTCGGCGGCGCCGGCGTCGGCAAGACCGTGCTGATCCAGGAGCTGAT
>CAYZCS010000012.1:0-19426 GCA_964476895.1 uncultured Candidatus Saccharibacteria bacterium
GTCCGGATCCCCCGCGAGGACGTGCCGTACGAGACGCAAGACCTCCGTCGGCTTTTCCTGGCGATGGCGGCGGACGTCCGGGTGGTCCTCCTGAAGCTCGCGGATCGTCTGCACAACATCCGGACGATCACGGGCATCCGCCCCGAGAAGCGGACGCGTTTCGCGCGAGAGACGATTGAGATTTATGCGCCACTGGCCGACGGGCTGGGAATGGGGGAAGTCCGGGCCGAACTGGCCGACCGTGGTTTCGAATATGCCCATCCGAAGGAATATCGGGCGCTCAAGCGACGGGTGGACGAATCGGTCAGGCGGGGCAGTCGGTACCTATCGCTGGTCCGTCGGGAGGTAGCCGATGCCCTGGCCGGCGAGGGTATCGAGGCGCGGATCGATACGCGGACGAAGACGCTCTACAGCCTCTACCGCAAACTCCAGGAAAAGCAGCGCGATCTCGACAAGGTCTACGATTTTTTCGCGGTCCGGGTGATCGTCGGGACGGTCGAGGACTGCTACCGGGGCATGGGCATCGTGCACCGGACCTGGCAGCCGCTTCCGCACCGGATCAAGGACTACATCGCCGTGCCGAAGCCCAATGGATACCGCTCGCTCCATACCACGATCTTCGGTCCACAGAACCGGCTGCTGGAAATGCAGTTCAGGACCCAGGAGATGCATGATGAGGCCGAACATGGTGTGGCCGCGCATGCCCTCTACGCCGAACGGAAGCGGGCGGCTCCGGCGACCCCCGAACAGCTGACGATCATGAGACGTCTCAAGAGCTGGCAGGACGAGGTGGGTGAATCATCCGAGGCGTTCCAGCGGTTCAAGATCGATCTCTTCTCCGACCGGATCTTCGTCTTCACGCCGAAGGGTGGGGTACATAGCCTGCCGGCCGGGAGCTGTCCCGTCGACTTCGCCTATGCGGTGCACACTGAGGTGGGGCATTCCTATCGCGGCGCCAAGGTCAATGGCCGGATCGTGCCTCTGGACGTCGAGCTCATGAACGGTGACGTGGTGGAAATCCTGCGCGGCCCCGCCGCGGCTCCCAAGCGGGGATGGCTGCAGACGGTCCGGACGGGACACGCGCGGAATGCGATCCGGCGTTTCTTCAGGGAACAGGATCGTGACGTGACGGTATCCGAAGGTCGGCAGCTCCTGTCCGAAATGCTCAGGCGCCACCATCGCCCGGGCCGTCTCTCGAAGGACGAATGGCGGAGACTGCGCGAGGCCGTCGCCGGGGCGTCCTCCGACGACGATGTCCTGGCGGCGCTCGGCGAAGGCCGGGTCACCCAGACGGCCTTGGCCAAGGCGCTCGGGCTGGCCGCGGCCCCGCCGACTCGCTCCCGGAAGCGCCCGTCCGCGGCCGGCCGTTTCCGGGCGGTAATCGGGCAGGATTTGATGCTACCGACCACGTTCGCCGCATGCTGCGGACCGCGTCCCCTGGCGGCCATCGTCGGCTACGTTACGCTGCACAAGACGATCACGATCCATCGGCAATCGTGCGGGCAATTGGAGAAGCTTTCGGACCCATCGCGCCTCGTCTCCGCCCGCTGGGAAGGTGCGTAGCCGTTGCCTGCCCGGGCCCGCACCCATAAGCTGGACGGTGGAACATGAGCGAATCACAACCACCAGCTTCCGACGGGCGTTTCCAGACGCTCCGTGGCATGCGCGACATTCTCAGTGATGACGCCGCCGCGTACCGTCACGTCGAGCGGACGTTCTGGAAGATCGCCGAACGGCATGGCTTCGCCGAGATCCGGATGCCGGTGCTGGAACGGACGGAGCTGTTCACCCGGTCCGTGGGCGAGGCGACGGAGCTGGTCCACAAGGAGATGTATACGTTCGAGGATCGCTCCGGCCAATCCGTGAGCTTGCGGCCGGAAGGAACGGCCGGCGTGGCGCGGGCTTACCTGGAGCATGGGATGGGAAGCCTTCCGCAGCCGGTGAAGCTGGCGTATTGCGAGAACATGTATCGCCACGAACGTCCCCAGGCGGGGCGGTTCCGGGAGCATGAGCAGTTCGGCCTGGAGGCGTTCGGATCCTCCGATCCGGCGCTGGACGCCCAGGTGATCCTAACCTGCTGGCAGATGCTGGAGGAGCTTGAGATCGACCGTCCCTCGGTCCAGATCAACTCACTCGGTGGCCCGGCGTCCCAAAAGGCCATCCGGAAGCTGATCACGGATACCGTCGCGTCGCATGAAGAACGGCTGTCGGATGACGCCCGCCGTCAGCTCAAGGAGAATCCGCTCCGCCTGCTGGACACCAAGGACCCCGCCACCCGCGAGGTGGTCGAGCAAATCCCGCCGCTCGTCGACCAGCTTGTCCCCGAGGACCGGGAACATCTCACCGCGGTGCTGGAGTACCTCGACCAGGCCGGCATCGATTACGAGCTCAACCCTCATCTGGTCCGCGGATTCGACTACTACACCCGTACGGTATTCGAGTTCTGGGGACCGGCCGGAGCCGACGCATCGCTGATCGGCGGCGGCCGGTACGACGGCCTGATCCAGTCCCTGGGAGGCACGTCCACTCCGGCGGTCGGCGCCGGGTGCGGCATCTACCGGATCGTCGAGGCGCTCAAGGCGAAACGCGGGCCGAAGCACTACAGCAAGCGTTCGCAGGTCTACCTGATCCAGCTCGGCGACGTGGCGAAGCGGCATGCGTTCGGCTTGCTCGGCGACCTCACCAAGTCTGGCGTTTCCGTGACGGCGTCATTCGGCAAGGAGGGAATCCGCTCACAGTTGCGCCAAGCCGATAAGCTCGGTGTCTCGCTGGCACTGATCATCGGTCAGAAGGAAGCGATGGAAAACAGCATCATCATCCGCGACATGTCGTCGGGCATGCAGGAGACCGTGCCGCTCAAGGAGGCGGTCGCCGAAGTGCAATCCCGGCTTCCCAAGGATGTCAGCCGGCCCGCATCCGGCTAGAGTGACGCCTGATAACGCGATATACTGTCACGGATGACCGAGGAATGCGTATTCTGCAGCATCGCGGAGGGAAAGACCGATGCCGACTTGCTCCATGACGACGAGCAGGCGGTAGCGTTCGCGGATACCAGCCCGCAGGCGCCCGTCCATGCATTGGTCATTCCCAAGACGCATCACGTCGCGATCACGGACGTACCCGCTGACGACCCGCTGCTGTCGCACCTGCTGACGGTGGCGCGGGATGTCGGCAGCGAACGTTCCCCGGAGGGATTCCGCCTCGTCATTAACACGGGCATCCAGGCCGATGTTCCGCACTTGCACGTGCACGTGCTCGGCGGTCCGGAGCGCCTGTCCCTGGTTTGAGGGGGTGATTGTTATGACATACGTACAAAAGAAGGACAATGAGTCGACCGAGAACCTGATCCGGCGCTTCAACCGGAAGGTGATCCAGAGCGGCGTGCTGTCGTTGGCCAAGAAGAACCGATTCCATCAGTCCAAGCCCAACCGCCGTGCCCGCCGCGAGGAAGCGATCCGACAGGAGCGGCGCCGTGAGGCGCGAGCCAAGCGCATGGGATGGTACTCGTGAGTCTTTACGAACGGGTCCAGGCGGACCTTACCGAAGCCATGAAGGCGAAGCGGGAGCCGGAACGGACGGTCTTGCGTTCGATGGTCGCCGCGTTCAAGAACGCGGAGATTGAGTCGGGGAAGCCGCTCGACGATACGGCGGTGACCGCCGTGCTTTCCAAGCAACTCAAGCAGCGGCAAGAGTCCGCGGAAGCGGCCGCGGAGCGACCGGAGATGGCCAAGCAAGAGCAGCATGAAGCAGAGGTGATCTCGCGCTACCTTCCCGAGCCGCTTTCCGACGAAGCCCTGACGGAGCTGGTCGACGCCGCGATTGCCGCGACGGGTGCCGCGGGACCCTCCGACATCGGGAAGGTCATGGGCGCGTTGAAACCGAAGACCGCCGGCCGCGCCGACCAGGGTACGGTCGCCAGGCTGGTCAAGGAACGACTAGGCGTCTAAGGTCATGCGCTCGTACCTGCGACGCCGGCTGCCCCTCATCGGACTGGTCACGGTAGTCTCGATCGCTCTGACGGTGATCATTACCCAACCGACCACCGGGTCGGGACGGATCGAACCCGGAGAGGTCGCCAACCAGACGTACAAGTCACCGCGGACGCTGACGTACCAAAGCAAGCTGAAGACGGAAGAGGCCGAACGGCGGGTCGCGGAGCAGGTGTCGCCGGTGTATCGCCGGGACCTTACCGCCTCCAGCCAGCAACAGGCCAAATTGAACGCTACCCTGGAGGCCGTCTCGGATATCCGGGGGAGCCGCGCCGCGGAGCGTGAGCGGATAGACCGTATGGCGCAGGTGCTGCCGAACGTCCGGGAAGACGAGGCGCGAACGATCCTGGCGCTGGGCGATGGGGATTGGCAACGCGCTACCACGGTCACCCGGGACATCCTCGACCGGCTTCAGGACACCCGTATTACCCAGGAAGACCTGGCACGGAGCCGGGAACTGGTGACCTCCCGGCTGCCGAGCGACCTCCCGCCGGCTGTCCGCAGTAGCGTCGTGGTGCTCGGGCAGCGGCTGCTCGTACCGAATTACCTGATCGACGAAGAGGCGACCCAGCGGGCCAAGGACGAGGCCCGGGACTCGGTCCAGCCCGTGAGCTATACCGTCGAGCGGGACCAGGTCGTGCTGGCGCAAGGTACGGTCGTGACGCCGTTCGACGTGGAGCGGCTCGAGGCGCTCGGCCTGACCCGCCCGTCCTTCGACTATCAGAAGACGATCGCAGTGTTCCTGCTGGTGCTTATCTTTACCGCCGTCCTGCTCCGGTTCGGCCCGGGGTTGGCCGGTGCCAAGCACCCCCGACGACTCGCCGCCGGTCTGATCATCACGGCGATCGGCCTGGTGCTTGGCGCCGTACTGATCGTGCCGCCGCAGCCGATCCTTGCCTACGTCATTCCAGTGGCCGCCGTGCCGCTCTTAGTGTCGGTCTTCTACGGCAGTCGCCCGGCATTGGTAGCCGGGCTCAGCTATGCCGCACTGTACGGACTCGCGGCCGGTGCCTCCTTCGAGCTTCTCTTCATCCATCTGGCGGCCAGTACCGTGGTCGTGGCCACGCATCGACGGCTTACGGATATCCAGTCATTCCTCCGGGCCGGTGCCATCGGCGGCGTAGTCGTCTTCGTGGGCATGGTCGGATTCAGCCTTCTGGCGGCCAACTTCGACCCCGCCAACCTGCCGAAGTTCGCGGTCGCCGCCGCCCTGAACGGGGCGCTTCTCTCCACGATCACGTTCGCGGGCGCCGCGTTCCTGGCCGGCCCGCTCGGCGTCGTTACGTTCCTGCAACTCCTGGAGCTCGAGAACCCGCGCCGGCCGCTCCTCCGGCGCCTGGCAGCGGAAGCGCCGGGAACCTACTCGCATTCGGTGCATATGGCCTCGATGGTGGAGAACGTCGCGAAGCGCTTGGACGGCGCCGATCCGCTCCTGGCCCGGGTACAGGCGCTGTACCACGACATCGGGAAGATCACGATGCCGGAATTCTTCGTCGAGAATAACCGTGACGAAAAGAGCCCGCACCAGGGGCTGGAACCCAAGGAGAGTGCGGACGTGCTGCGGGCGCATATCTCCGAAGGCCTGACGCTGGCGCACGCGGCACGGCTGCCCGACCAGGTCGCGGCGGCGATTCCCGAGCACCACGGGACCACCCGGATGGAGTTCTTCTGGCAAGCGGCTCGAAAACGGTACCGGCGGACGAAGGAGGCTGATTACCGCTACATCGGCCCCCGGCCACGTAGCAAGGAGACGGCCCTGATCATGCTGGCAGACGCGGCGGAATCCGCCTCGCGGACCCTGTCGACTCCGGACGAGAAGCGGATCCGCGCCTTGGTACACCGGCTGATCAATGACCGCATCGAGGACGGCCAGCTTGACGAGGCCCCGCTTTCGACGAAGGAGCTTACGACGATCAAGGAAGCGTTCGTGGAGGGGTTGGTGGGCGACCTGCACAAACGGATCAAGTATCCCAAACGGCGTGGCCGTTGAGGTCGAGGTCAGCGGTCCGGGCGGCCCGTCCGCGGCGGAAGTGGGGCGGTTGGTACTCGCGACCGTCCGGATCGAGGGCGGGTCGGCCGAACGAATCAGCGTATCGTTCACCGGACCGGAAGAGATCCGGCGATTGAATGCCGCACATCGCGATATCGACCGGCCGACCGACGTCCTGAGCTATCCGTTCGACGCATTCTTTCCGCACGGTGCCGGTGGGGAAGTGGTGATCTGTCCCGAGGTCGTGCGGCGCTATGCCGAGCGTGACGGCCGGGGACCCAAGGAGCGGCTCCGGGAGACCGTCATCCATGGCGTGCTGCACCTGTTGGGACATGAGGACGAGACGGATGCAGGCGCGACGGCGATGGCCGAACGTACGGCGCGTATTATGATGGAAGCGAATGATGGTTAAGGACCTCAACCTCAAACGCCTGCCGCGCAGTTTCCGCTACGCCGCCCGTGGCGTCTGGCATGTCATCCGTACCGAACAGAACCTGCGGATCCATGTGGCGGCGACGGCGCTGGTAATCCTGGCCGGACTGATCCTCGGGATTTCCGGCGCGGAATTCGCGATCATCCTGCTGGCGATCGGTCTCGTCCTGACCGCGGAGGTGATCAATACGGTCGTCGAGGACTTCCTGGACATCATCCACCCCGAGCACCACGAGAAAGTACGGCGGATCAAGGACGCGCTGGCCGGGGCGGTACTGCTAGCGGCGCTCGTCGCCGCGGGTGTCGGTGCGCTGGTCCTCGGACCCCGGCTGCTTGCGGCACTCGAACTCGCAGCCTAAAGTGAAGGGGAATACAAACTGGCTCGCTGAGCGAATTTTTTGATGGCACGGGAACACATCGTCGTAGGGCTCGACATCGGCACGGAGTTCATCCGGGTTACGATCGGGCAAATCGCCGGAGAAGATCCGGATCCGTCGATCATCGGGGTGGGCGTGGCGCCTGCCGCCGGGCTCCGGCGGGGCAACGTCATCGATGTCGAGGAGACCGTGAAGGCGATCGCGGCCGCCGTCGAGGAGGCGGAGCGCACCTCCGGCGCCTCCGTCGGCAATGCGTTCGTGAATATCTCCGGCAGTCACATCGAATCCCAGAACTCGCGAGGGGTCGTAGCGGTTTCCCGGGCCGATTCCGAAGTCGGCGCCGAGGACGTCAGTCGGGCGGTCGAGGCGGCCAAGGCCGTCGCCGTGCCGGCGAACAAGGAGATCATCCATGTCATCCCGCGCGAGTATATCGTCGACGGGCAGGAAGGGATCAAGGACCCGGTCGGCATGAACGGCATCCGCCTGGAGGTCGAGGCGCACGTGATCTCGGCGGCGACGCCGCAGATCAAGAATCTCGGTAAATGCGTATACCAGGCGGGAATCGAAGTGGATAGCATGGTGCTTTCCGGATTGGCCGGCGCCCAGGGCGTACTCAGCAAACGTCAGAAGGAACTGGGGGTGGCATTGCTCGACATCGGGGCCGGCGTGTCCGACCTGGCGATCTTCGAGGAAGGCGACGTGTATGGTTCGGCCGTGATCCCGATCGGTGGCAGCCACGTCAGTAACGACCTGGCGATCGGGCTCAAGACGGATACGGACATCGCCGAGCGGGTCAAATTGGAGTACGGCCATGCGCTCCCGAAGGACGTGCGCGGCAAGGAGACCGTGGATATCGGAGCCTTGGCGCACGGCGACGAGAACAAGGTCGCGAAGAAGCTGATCGCGGAGATCGTGGAGGCGCGGATGACCGAGATTCTCAGCCACGTCCAGAAGCAGCTCAAGGAGCTGGATCGTAACGGCAAGCTTCCGGCGGGCATCGTCCTCACGGGCGGGGGAGCGAAGCTGCCGGGGCTGGTCGACCTCACCAAGGACTACCTCGGATTGCCGGCCCAGGTCGGTTTCCCGTCCGACCTCAAGGGCATGGTCGACAAGGTGGACGATCCGTCCTTCGCCACGTCGATCGGGCTCATGCTGTGGGGCCTGGAGAGCCATGAACAGGCTAGAACAACAAAAGGGTTCAGCGGCTTGCCGGGTGCACAATACCTTGATAGCGTGAGGTCAGTTGTCAAACGGTTTTTGCCGTAGTACACTGACCAGTCATTAAACAAGGTCACCCAAAGTATGGAAGTTAAGCCAGAAATTGAGACTTTTGCCCGGATCAAGGTCGTCGGCGTCGGCGGCTCCGGCAATGCGGCGGTAAACCGGATGCTCCAATCCCAGATGCGGGGCATCGAATTCATCGTGATCAATACAGATGCGCAGGCCCTGCATAACTCGCAGGCCCCGCTCAAGATCCACATCGGGAAGGAGACCACCCGCGGTCTCGGCGCCGGCGCGGATCCGGAGATGGGCCGCAAGGCCGCCGAAGAAGACCGCGGCGAGATCGCCGAGGCCCTTCGCGGCGCGGACATGATCTTCGTCACCTACGGCGCCGGCGGCGGCACCGGCACCGGTGCCGGGCCTCTGGTAGCCGACATCGCCCGCGAAGTCGGTGCGCTCACCGTCGGCGTGGTTACCCGTCCGTTCGGCTTCGAGGGCCAGCGCCGTCGGCGGATCGCCGATTCCGGCATCGAGGAGCTGAAGGACCGGGTCGATACGCTGATCACCATCCCGAACGACCGGCTGCTCCAGGTGGTCGACAAGAAGACTTCCATGTTCGACGCGTTCTCGGTCGTCGACGACGTGCTGCGCCAGGGCGTGCAGGGCATCGCCGACCTGATCACCCAGCACGGCATGATCAACGTCGACTTCGCCGACGTGAAGGCCGTCATGGCCAACGCCGGCTCCGCGCTGATGGGAATCGGTCACGGTACCGGTGAAAACCGGGCCATCGAGGCCGCTACCGGCGCGATCGACTCGCCGCTCCTGGAGCTGGCGATCGACGGGGCCAAGGGCATTCTCTTCAACATCACCGGTGGCAATGACCTTACCATGCACGAGATCGACGAGGCGGCGAAGGTGATTACCGACGCGGCCGACCCGGATGCCAACATCATCTTCGGTGCGGTCATCGACGAAGAACTGGCGGGCGAGATCAAGATCACGGTCATCGCCACCGGATTCGCCGGCGAAACCCGGAAGGTCACCCGGCGTGACGACACGCAGGATACCGCCAGCGCGGGTGCCGCGCCAGCGCCGGCGTTCGACGCGGCCGCCAGCGCGGATGCATCCGATACCGAGCAGGCGGACTCCGACGAGCTCGACGTTCCGGCATTCATCCGCCGGAAAATGAACTAGCGTTCCCGACGAACCCATGAGAACACCGCCCCGGATGGCGGTGTTCTTCTTTTTCTCGCCCATCTTCATGAACGGGTATTTAGAACGGTTGTTCAGTTAGTCGAGAAAGTACCCGGACAAGCTAGATGGACGAACAACCAAGCCGTTCACATCCTTGACCCACGCTAAATATGGTAGCTAGTGTGAGCAAGCTATCCTATATCTAGTGGTTCCACGTACCGTCCCGCCACATTGACCACGGAACCGATAAGGATAAAAAATCCCTTTGTTATGGAATGCCCACACTGCCAAACCGATTCGCTTCGCGTGATTGACTCACGCGACGTAGAGGCGGAGCCGGCGATTCGCCGGCGACGCGAATGCGAGCGCTGCGGGTTCCGCTTCACGACCTACGAGCGCATCGAGACGCCACTGCTCAGTGTCGTGAAGAAAGACGGCCACCGCGAGCCTTTCTCGCGCGAGAAACTGGCCCGCGGAATCCGCCGGGCTTGCGAGAAGCGCCCCGTTTCCGAAACGGCCCTGGAGCGGGTGATCGTCCGGTCCGAACAGGAAATCCGGAGCCAGGGCGAGGCCGAAGTGGCGGTCCGACGCATTGGCGAAGCGGTCATGCGGCACCTCAAGAAGCTCGACCACATCGCATACATCCGTTTCGCCAGCGTGTATCGTGAGTTTGCAGACCTTTCGGAGCTGGACGCGGAAATCAAGAAAGTCCTCGGCAAGCAAGAAAAAGTCTTGGGTAAGCAGGATTCCCGTTCGCAGGACCGGCAATTGGCATAAATACTAATACATAGAAAGGAGCATCGTGCCCGAAGCCACCATCCAAAAACCCCCGAAGAACCTAAAGCAGGCCGCGTTGAAACGGCCCGTACCGGTGGAGAAGGGCACCGAGCTCGACGGCATCCGGAAGAAGGTGTTCCTGGATCGCTACGCTTGGAAGGACCAGGAGGGCAACCCGATCGAAACGTACCCCGAGCAGATGTGGGGCCGCGTCGCCAAGGCGCTCGCCCTCGTGGAGGAACCGACCAAGCGGAAACACTGGGAACAGCGCTTTTACAAGGCGATGGAAGGCTTCAAGTTCGTACCGGCCGGCCGGATCCTTTCCGGAGCCGGGACCGGGCACCAGGTGACGTTCTATAACTGCTTCGTGATCCCGTCACCGACGGATTCGCGGGACGGTATCCTTGATAACCTCAAGGCGATGACCGAGATCATGTGCCGGGCCGGCGGCGTCGGCGTGAACCTCAGTTCGCTCCGTCCGCGCGGCAGCCACATCAAGACGGTCAACGGCACCAGCTCCGGGCCGATTCCGTGGGGAGAGCTCTACTCCGTGGCTACCCACGAGGTGATCCAACAGGGAGGAAGCCGGCGCGGTGCGCTGATGCTGATGCTCAACGACGACCATCCGGACGTGGAAGAGTTCATCGGCGCCAAGCGCGACCTCAAGCGTCTGCTCGGCGCGAACATCTCCATCTGCATCTCCGACGGCTTCATGAAGGCGGTCAAGGAGGATGGTGACTGGGAGCTCAAGTGGGAAGGCAAGCACTACAAGACGGTCAAGGCCAAGGAAGTCTGGGGCAAGATCTGCGAGAGCGCCCACGCGTCCGCCGAGCCGGGACTGCACTTCATGGAGCGCTCGAACAAGCGCAGCAACACCTGGTACTACGAGCAACTGATCTCCACCAATCCCTGCGGTGAACAGCCGCTCGGTGCCTGGGCGGTCTGCAACCTCGGCGCGCTCAACCTCTCCGCGTTCGTTACCGATGAGGGCGAGATGGACTACGAATCCCTGGCCGACCACTCCCGCGTCGCGATCCGCGCGCTGGACAACGTCGTGGATGCCAACTACTACTTCTTCAAGGAAAACGAGGAGCAGCAGATGGGCACCCGCCGCACCGGTCTCGGCACGATGGGCCTTGGCGACGCGATGATCAAGATGAAACTCCGCTACGGCTCCGACAAGTCGCTGGACGTGATCGACAAGATCTACAAGACCATCCGTGACGCCGCCTACGACGAATCGGCGGAAATCGCCAAGGAGAAAGAACCATTCCCGATGTTCGATCGCAGCAAGTACATGCAGGGCTGGTTCATCAAGCGGCTGCCGAAGGATGTCCAGGACAAGATCGCGACGTACGGTATCCGCAACGCGGTCGTCCTGACCCAGGCCCCGACCGGCACGACCTCGCTGCTCTCCGGTGTGTCCTCCGGCATCGAGCCGGTCTACGATTTCGCGATGAAGCGTACCGACCGGACCGGCGAGCACATCCTCTACCACCCGCTCTTCAAGGCCTGGAAGGACGAGCACCCGGAGGATGCCAAGGCCGGCAACATACCCGATTATTTCGTGACCTCGAACGACCTGACGCCGATGGACCACGTGAAGGTACAGGCCAAGATCCAGGACTACACCGACAGCTCGATCTCGAAGACGGTCAACGCGCCGAACTCCTACACGGTCGAGCAGGTGAAGGAGTTGTACGAGGCTGCCTATGATATGGGTCTCAAAGGCGTCACGTTCTACCGCGACGGCAGCCGTGACGCGGTGCTGACGCGCGTCTCCGACGACAAAGACAAGAAGCAGCCGGCAGATGCCGCCGCCGATGTGAAACCGGGCGAGATGGCCCGTGGCATCCTGGCGCCACGTCCCGACAAGCTGAAGGGCGTGACCGTTCGCCAAATGACCGCCTACGGCAAGATGTACGTCACCATGAACACGGACGAGGATGGCAACCTCCTCGAGGTGTTCGCGATGCTCGGCAAGGCCGGCGGACTCGGCGCTTCCATGACCGAGGCGATCTGTCGCCTGATCTCGCACAGCCTCCGGGCCGGCGTGGCGCCGCGGCTGATCATCAAGTCGCTCCGGGGTATCACCGACCAGCCGTACGGATTCGGCGACCGGAAGGTGACGTCCGTGGCCGACGCGATCGGCAAGACGATCGAGGACTACCTGTACCCCAAGCTGGAGCTTCCGGAGACCGGCGATGGGGCCGAACAGCAGCAGGCATTGCCGGAAGACGCCAAGGCCCAGGCGGCGGAAGTCGACGCCAAGGCCCAGGCCATCGCCGGGGCCGCGGAAGCATCCCAGCAGGATGCCACCAACCTTGCCGGGATCTGCCCCGACTGCGGCGGCCCGCTCGAGTTCGCGTCCGGATGCAAGGTCTGCCATGCCTGCGGCTACTCCGCGTGCGGCTGAACCCTGTGTCCGAGCAGTCTTTTAATAACCCTTCATGGAAACGGATAGAGCCGGGGAAGCGTCGTGAGAATCGGCCGCGGTCCCGCCACTGTGATCCGAGCGCCCTGACGGGCGCGAGGTAAGCCAGGATACCGGCTCATCCGCGACATGTTCCGACCTACGGTCGATAGGTCAGGGAATCGCGCCCTGATGGCGCGTTTTTTAATCAAACAACCATATATGCCAATCAGTCCCGAAACAGAAACCTTCCACGCCGCTTCGAAAGAGGAGTTGATCGCCGGATTGCCGCTTGCGGGAACCGACCGCGAGGTCATCGTCCAGAATATCCGAAGCAGTAATCTCGAGGTCCGGGACCCGGGACAATTCTGGGGTAGCGTCGCGGAAATTCCCGGACTGCGTGAGGATACCCGCTCGGAAGCGTTCACCTTGCTCGCGGAACCGGGGGCCTACTACGACGGTGACCTCGAGACGGACCTGGCCGAATTCGCGCGGGACCCGATGGGCAAGCGGTCCGAGATCCTCTCAAAAATCCGGCGGGAGAAGGATGAGGAACGGGACGATGAACCGCCGCGGGACGGCGGGGCATCATCCGACCGGCACCGTCGGCCGGAATCCCCTCCCCGGGCTTACGCCGGCGCGCGCCCCGAGCGACCGCCGGCGCGCCGGAGCGAGCGTCACCCCGGCCTGCTTCTGGACGATTCCGGGCCGGACCGCTCGCCCCAAGATGCCGCGGTGCCGGAAGACGGCGACGAACATCCGGGCGCCGCGCCCGCCGCACCGCCGGTAGACCTGGCGACGCTCCTGGTCCGGCTCCGCGCGCGGCGGAAACCGCTGGACCGCCGGCTGGCCGCGGAAGTCGCCCTGCGGAGAAAGGATATCGGCGCGGACGACCCCTGGGTGGCGCTGGCGGTCAGCGAGTCGGCGGAAGCCCTGGCGGAGCCGGATCCGGCAGTCCGTTCGATTGCAACCGACCGGCGGGCAAGGGAAGATGGGAACCATGACACGGATGTTCCTGGTCCAGTTCATCGAGATCCTGAGCTTCACGCTGCAGATCCTGATCATCATCAGGGTGCTGATGAGCTGGATCAATCCGCATCCGAGCGGCGCGGTGGGCCGGTTCCTGATGGAGGTGACCGAACCGATCCTGAAGCCGTTCCAGCGGATCCTGCCGCCGATGGCTGGGATCGACTTCTCGCCGATCTTGGCCCTGGTGGTACTGCAGATTCTCACGAGCTTGGCGATCCGGACGCTCGGCTGAGCGCCGACCAGTTGACGGCAATCGAGGCGGCCCTGCTGCCGGAATCCGATCAGAACGATGATCCGGCCCTCTCCAGCGGCGACCCGGACGAACCCTTGCTTGGACTTCCCGATGGACAGGCGGGTAGGATAGACGGGCATGGAAGCGTTCGTCTCGAGACTGGAGATCGTCGGCCAGAACTTCTGGGACCGGCTGCCGGAGTTCCTGATCACGCTCCTGATCGGCTATCTGCTGGTGGAGCTGGCGATTTTCATCCTCGGCTCGGTGCTGCGGGCGAGCAACGTTCCAAAGGCACTGGCGACGCTCCTGTACTCCCTGGCGCGCGCATTCCTCTGGGTGGTCCTTTTCCTGGTGCTGCTCCAGAAGCTCGGTTTGGACGACGTCCTGGTGGCGGTGACCGGCTCATCGGTGATCGTGGCCCTCTTCGTCTCGACGGGGATCGCGCCGCTGGTGGCGGACACCTTGTCGGGACTGTCCCTGGCCGCGGATCGGAACTTCCAACCGGGAGCGAAGGTGCAGGCGGGGGAGAAGGGGACCGTCGGCTACGTGGTGGGCATGACGGCCCGGAAGACGCGCATCCGGACGCCGGACGGGAAGGTCCACGTCATCCCCAACTCGGTGATCGACAAGAACGAATGGGTGGTGCTCGAGACGAAAGGTTCCACGGCACGTTCGACCCGGAAACGGAAATAGATTATCCTGAGCCTAGAGAAGCGCCTGATCCCGGCCATCACCGGGAAATGCTTCCGGAAGAACCCTCGTCCGCGGACGAGCCAGTAGACCCGGACGGCCGCGGCCCGTCATCGCCGTCAACGAAGCGCCCTCATCTCGAGGGAACCGAGGTGGTACCGCCCGGCAGGGTCCTCGCTGACGCGAGGTCATCCTATGGAGAAGAAACGACTTTCCACCCCGAAGCCGGTCACGTCCTTCCCGAAGCTCGAGGAGCGGATCCTGCGGCTTTGGAAGCGGGAGAAGACGTTCGAAGCATCACTGAAGCAGACCGCGAAAGGTAAGCGGTTCACGTTCTACGACGGCCCGCCGTTCGCGACGGGGCTGCCGCATTACGGTCACCTGCTGCAGGGCACGATCAAGGACATCGTCCCGCGGTTCCGGACGATGCAGGGCCGGTACGTCGAGCGACGGTTCGGCTGGGACTGCCACGGCCTCCCGGTCGAGTATGAGCTGGAGAAGGAGCGCGGCATCAAGGGACGGCCGGACATCCTCAAGATGGGCGTCGCCACCTTCAATGACGCCTGTCGGTCGATCGTCCTCCGGCACACCAAGGAGTGGCAGAAGACCACGGAGCGCCTCGGGCGCTGGATCGACTTCGAGAACGACTACAAGACGATGGATCCGGAGTACATGGAATCCATCTGGTGGGTCGTGAAGACGCTTTGGGAGAAAGGACTGCTCTACGAAGGCCGCAAGGCGATGCACATCTGCCCGCGCTGCGCCACGCCGCTCTCGAATTTCGAGGTCACGCTGGGGTATCGGGACCGGGTCGACGAGTCGGTCTCCGTGGCATTCCCGCTCGCGGACGAACCGGACACGGCACTAGTGGCGTGGACGACGACCCCGTGGACGCTACCGGGAAACGTGCTGCTGGCCGTCGGGCCGAGGATCAGATATGTGAAGGTGCGTCACGACGGAAGGCAGTACGTTGTGGCAGCAGACCGGGTAACCGCCGTATTCGGCGATGATGCCGAGGTGCTGGGATCCGTGAAGGCAGGTAGTCTCGTCGGCCGTCGGTACGAACCGCCGTTCCCGGTGGTCGGGTTGTCCGGAAAACACTATGAGGTCGTCGCGTCGGGTGCCGTCACGGCCGAGGACGGGACCGGCGTGCTTCACGTGGCGCCGGCGTTCGGCGAGGAGGACAATACGATTGGCGAGCGCGAAGGCGCGGCATTCATCCGGCACGTGGACATCACCGGACGGTTCACGGAGCAGTTCGGACGCCATGTCGGGATGAAGGCACATGGGGAGGGAGATGCCGCGGTCATCACCGATCTCGCGGCGGGAGGAAGGCTGGTCCGTAAGGAGCGGTTCACGCATAGCTACCCTCACTGCTGGCGCTGCGATACGCCACTGCTCAACTACACGACCGATTCCTGGTTCGTCGCGGTCACCAAGCTCAAGCGGCAGCTGCTTGCCGAGAACCGGAAGATCGATTGGACGCCGGACCATGTGCGAGACGGGCGGTTCGGTAAGTGGCTGGAAGGCGCTCGCGACTGGGCGATCTCCCGCAACCGCTTCTGGGGCAACCCGCTCCCGGTCTGGAAGTGTGGTAACGGTCATGTGACGGTCATCGGGTCACGTGAAGAGCTGAAACGGCTTTCCGGGAAGGCGCCGCGCGATCTGCATAAGCAGTTCGTGGACGATATCGCGTTCCCATGCCCGGACTGCGGTGAGGAAGCCCGCCGGATCGAGGACGTCCTGGATTGCTGGTTCGAATCGGGCAGCATGCCCTACGCCTCCGTGCACTACCCGTTCGAGCATCGCCGCGAGTTCGCGCAGCGCTATCCCGCCGACTTCATCGCGGAGGCGCTCGATCAGACGCGGGGGTGGTTCTATACGCTGCACGTGCTCGGCGTGGCACTGCAGGGTTCGCGGGCGTTTGAGCAGGTAGTCACGACCGGGCTGGTCCTGGCGGAGGACGGCAAGAAGATGTCCAAGCGGCTCAAGAACTATCCGGAACCGAGCGAAGTCTTCTCGAAGTACGGCGCGGACGCGATGCGGCTGTACCTGGTGCAATCGCCGGTAGTCCGCGGCGACGACCTGCGGTTCGTGGAACGAGACGTGGCCGAACTGTCCCAGTCGTTCCTGGGGACGCTCTACAACACATACGTATTCCTCGCCACGTACGCCAGCGTCGACGGCTGGGAAGTTTCGGGGCGCCCACGGGCACCGAAGCACCTGATGGACCGCTGGATCCTGGCCCGGATGGACGGCGCGGTACGGACGGTCACATCCGGGCTCGAGCAAGGCGACCTGATGGCCGCCTCCCGGGAACTTTCCGCCGTGCTCGACGACCTCTCGAATTGGTACGTCCGCCGCAGCCGGCGGCGTTTCTGGAAGAGCGAATCCGACGTCGACAAACGGCGGGCGTACGCGACGCTCCACCACGTGCTCTGCGTATTCACGCGCCTGGCAGCGCCATTCGTGCCGTTCCTGACCGACCATATCCACCGGGAGCTTACCGGTAAGAGCGCGCATCTGGCCGCCTGGCCGCGAGCGAGGAAGGTGACCGCTGCCAGCGCCCGACTGGCGCATACCATGGCCGACGCCCGGGAGATCGTGCGGCTGGGGCTGGCGGCCCGGGGTGATGCCGGCGTCAAGGTACGCCAGCCGTTGGCACTGGCTCGCGTCATCGACCGCAGCGGTCGAAAGAAGAGCAATGAGATTGTTCAGATAATTGCCGAGGAACTGAACGTCAAGAAAGTCCGTTTCGTCGAACGGGAAGGGAAGCTCGTCCGGAAGGTGCCCCGTCCCGTGCCGGCGGTGCTTGGTCCGGCGCTCGGATCGGAGGTCCAGCGGGTGATCCGCGCCCTGAAACAGGGTGAGTACCAAGTACGGGGCCGTACCGTTATCGCCGCGGGCCATCGTCTTCCGCCGGACGGCGTCGAGTTCGTGTACGAACATGGCGGCGAGCTGGCCGTATGCTCCAGCGAGCATTTCGTGGTCGCGCTCGATACGGAACTCAGCGACGCGCTCAAGCAAGAGGGATACGCCCGTGACGTGATCCGTCACGTCCAGGAGCTCCGGAAGTCCCGCGGCTTGTCCGTGGATGACCGGATCGAGCTCACGCTTGCGACCGACACTCCGGAACTGATGCGCGCGCTCGGCACCCACCGCCGGCTCATCGAAGACGAGACCCTGGCTCGCCCGCTTGCGCTTGAGGAGACGGGACCCGAGGCTGAACGGGTGTACGTGTCCGGACTGCCACTGACGATCTCACTGCGGCGCGCCTGATGGAACGGCTCCGGCATTTCGACTGGTTCCTGCAGGCCGCCGTGGTCCTGCTGTTGACCTTTTCGGTCGCGGTCATCTTCGCGATCACGTTCGGTGATGCCGGTTCGGGCGGTGCCAGCGACGCCGTCCAGCAGCTCGTCATCGCCTTGCTGGGGCTCGGCATCGTCGCGGTGATCGGCGTCAGCGACTACCGGGTCTTCCGCCGGACCGCCGGAGCGCTGTACCTGCTCTCGCTCTTCTTCCTGGTCCTGGTCGAGCTGATCGGCGTCTCGGCGCTCGGCGCCACCCGCTGGATCGATCTCGGATTCTTCCAGTTCCAGCCGTCCGAGTTCGCCAAGCTCGTGATGGTGGTCGTGCTCGCGAAGGTATTCGCCGATCACCAGAAGACCCTCGATACCTCACGGACGTTCTTCAAGTCATTGGCCTACACCATGCCCCCTGTGCTGCTAGTGGCCGCCCAGCCCGACCTGGGCACGGCGATGGTGCTGATGGGCACCTGGCTCGGCATGACGATCGCCGCGGGCCTCCCGAAACGTTTCTTCGTCTGGACCGCGGGAGTCACCGCCGCGCTGCTGCCCGTGGCCTGGCTGTGGCTGCTGCAGGACTACCAGAAGCGCCGGATCATGACGCTGGTCGACCCGATGGCCGATCCGCTGGGCGCGGGATATAACGTCCAGCAGGCACAGATCGCGGTCGGGTCCGGCGGCATCTTCGGACGGACGCTCGGGTCCGGTTCGCAAAGCCAGCTCAACTTCCTGCCGATCCAACACACCGACTTCATCTTCGCGGTAATCGCCGAGGAACTCGGATTTTTCGGCGCGCTGCTGCTGCTCGGACTGCTGGCGGTCGTGATCTACCGCTCGCTGGCGATCGCCCGCGGAGCCCATGATTTCTTCGGCTACCTGCTGGCGATGGGCATCATGCTGATCGTCCTGATCCAGACCGTCGTGAACGTCGGCATGAACACCGGCATCATGCCGGTCACCGGCATCCCGCTGCCGTTCGTCAGTTACGGCGGCACCAGCATCCTGATGTTGCTGCTGGCCGTGGGTATCCTGCAAAGCATCGCCAGTAGCCGTTCGCGCCGGGTGGACGCGCCGACCTTTGCCGGCTAGCGATGCCGACAGGGAGGGTTTTGCATGCCTGGCAGGTAACCGGCTACACTGATTTGGTATGGCAACACACGCGATCATCGAGACCGGCGGAAAGCAGTACCGCGTCCAGGAAGGCGACGAATTGGTCGTCGAGAAGCTGGACGGCAAAAACCTGAGCTTTCCGGCACTGGCCGTTACCACGGACGGGGCGGTGACCCGTGGCAAGGGAACGGTCCGGGCGGAAGCGGTCGAGGAGACCAAAGGCCCTAAGCTGGTTGTCTTCAAGATGAAGCCGAAGAAACGATCCCGGGTGAAGAACGGTCACCGGCAGTCCGGTACGCGGATCAAGGTCACCAAGATCGTCGCGTCGTGACCCGCTCGCTCCCCGGAAGGCGGAGCGGTAGGATGGAGGAAACACCGATATGACCGTCATCGCATTCGCCAACCAGAAAGGGGGCGTCGGCAAGACCACCACCGCCGTGAACGTGGCGGCTTCCTTGGCGCAGCGCGGGCGTCCGACCTTGCTGATCGACGCGGATCCGCAGGGGAACGCGACCAGTGTCCTGGCCACGGACGTGCCGTCCGAAGGTGCCTACGACGTCCTCTGTCGGGGCCGGTCCGTCGGACGCGTGATCCGGGCCAGCCGGTGCCGCGGTCTCGACCTGCTGGCGGCGACGGAGGATCTGGCCGGTGCCGAGGTGGAACT
>CAYZCS010000013.1:0-18982 GCA_964476895.1 uncultured Candidatus Saccharibacteria bacterium
CGGTATCCTTCGGCCAGCCCATCGTCGAGAACGGCCAGAGCGCGGAGCTGAACCAGGTGTCGAGCGTATCCTCGCTCGGCTTGTAGCCGGCTTTCTTGGTGAGCGATACGTCGCCCTTGTCATTGATGAACGCCGGCACCGGGTGGCCGAACCAGATCTGCCGCGAGATGCACCAGTCGTGGAGGTTTTCCAGCCACTGGCGGTACGTCTTCCCGAACCGCTCCGGAACGAACTTCAGGTCGCCGTCTTCAACGAACCGGATCGCCTGTTCCTTGATGTCGGATACCTTCACGAACCACTGTTTCGAGATGCGCGGTTCGATCACGTCGTCCGAGCGGTAGCAGCGGCCGACGGAGTGCTTCATCAGCTCTTCTTTCTTGAGGAACTTCTCGCGCTTGAGCCAGTCCACGATCTTCTTCCGAGCCTCGAACCGGTCGAGCCCGGCCAGGGCCTTCCCGGCGGCGGCCGTCATCTTGCCGTCCTCGCCGATTACCTCCGGAGCATCGAGCTTGTGACGCTTCCCGATCGCGTAGTCGGTCCGGTCGTGGAAGGGCGTGACCTTTACCGCGCCGGTCCCGTACTCGGGGTCCACCGCGTCGTCCGCGACCACTTTGATCTTCCGGACGCCGCTGATCATCGGGACCTCGACCGTCTGCCCGACGAATTCCTTGTACCGCTTGTCCTTCGGGTGCACCGCCACCGCCGTGTCGCCGACCATCGTCTCGGGCCGGGTGGTGGCCACGGTGAACGGGCCGTAGGAAAGGTGGTAGAGTACGCCTTCCTGCTCCTGGTGCTCCACCTCGTCGTCGGCGAGCACCGTTCGGCAGACCGGGCACCAATTCACCATGTAGCTGCCGCGATAGATCAGCCCTTTCTTGTAGAGCCGCTTGAACGCTTCCTGTACCGCGGCGCGGCGCGGTTCGTCCATCGTGAAGGCGTTCCGGCTCCAATCGCAGGACGTCCCCATCGCCCGGACCTGCTCTTCGATCGTCCGCTTGTTCTCGAGGGCATACCGCATGGTCCGTTCCTCGAACTTCTTACGGCCGAGATCGTGGCGGCTTTTGCCTTCCTCGGCGAGCTGCTTGTCCACCATGCTGGCGGTCGCGATCGCGGCGTGGTCGGTGCCCGGGAGATACAGCGTGTCGAAGCCCCGCTTCCGGTGGTAGCGGATCAGCGCGTCTTCCAGCGCCAGCATCACGGCGTGGCCGCAGTGCAGCCGATCGGTGACGTTCGGCGGCGGCATGATGATCGTGTACGGCCGCCGGTCCTTGTCCGCCTGCTTCCGACCGTCCGACGCCGGCTTGAACGCACCCGATTTTTCCCATGCCGCATAGATCCGGTCCTCGTACGCGGACGGATCGTAGGCTTTGGGGAGCTCCTTCGGCTGCTGCGGTTTCGGCATACGACCCCATCTTAGCGGCGCGGGTGCCGCCCCGGCTATGATGGACGGGTGATGAGGCGAATCATGCAATTCGGTTATGAGCGGCTGGCGGCCTATGCGGTGCTGGCGGCGGTCGGGCTGACGATGCTCTGGACGGTGTGGCCGTCACTCGGAAGCAGCGGCTATCTGGCTGCCTGGGACGCCGGCGGTCACTTGCTCAAGGCGGAATACTTCGCCACGGAATTGCTCCCCAGCCTGCGGCTCGACGATTGGTTCCCGACCTGGCACGGCGGCTTCGACCTGTTCCAGTACTACCCACCGCTGCTCTACTACCTGCTCGGCCCGCTGACGTACGTCTTCGCGCCGGAACTGGCGCTCCGGGTCTTCACCGCGGCGCTCTGGGTCGGCCTGCTACCGGTGACGTACTATCTGCTCAGGAGCTTCGACCTCGGCCGGCTGCCGGCGGCGCTCGGGTCGGGCCTGCTGCTTTCGTTGAACGCGTCGTTCGGCGTGGGGCTCGGCGCGTTGTATGGCGTGGGCCTGCTTCCGAACGGCCTCGGGTTCATCCTCGCGATCTGGGCGCTCGGCCGGCTCAAGCGCGACCTCTTCGAGCTGCGGCCGGCGCCGAAAGTCGTCGTCACCGGCGTGGTGGTGGGATTATTGCTGCTGGCGCACACGTTCTCCGCCTACTGGTTCGGAGCGGCGGCGATACTGCTCGGTGTCGCCGCGGCCTGGGGACGGCCGGCCGGCCCGGTGGTCCGCCGTCTCGCCGTGGTGTTCGGGATCGGCCTGGCACTCTCCGCCTACTGGTGGCTGCCGCTGGCCGGCAGCTTCTCCGCCATGGGGGAAACGGGGTCGATCCAGGGACAGTCTCCCGGGGCGGCCCTGAAGGGGCTGCTGTTGGCGGAGGATTCCGGCGGCTGGGTGATCAGCCTGCTGGCGGTCATCGGGCTCGTCTACCTTTGGCTGCGCCGGCACTATCGCGAGCTGGGATTCTTCCTGGCGATCGGCGCGCTGACCCTGCTGCTTTCGATCAACGCGATCAACGCGATCCTACCGTTCGGTGACGTGATCGGCTCCAGCCAGTTCATCCGGTTCCATGCGTTCTTCGCCTTGCTGCTCACGGTGTGGGCGGCGCTCGGGCTTGCCGGGCTCTGGTATGCCGTCGGGCGGTTGCCCCGGTATTGGCAGGCTCCGGGCATCGCCGCGTTCGCCCTGACGGTGGGATTGATCGCGGCCTTCGTGGTCCTGCCCACGCTCTCCCAGAAGCGCCTGTTCATCCGGGTGGTCGAGAACGGACCGACCGCCGAGCTGCAGACGCTTGCCGCTGAACTGCAACCCCGGCTCCGCCCCGGCGACTTCGTCCTGTCCGAATTCAACTGGGAATCCCGCTTTCTGCTCGGCTCGCCGCACTTCGTGAACCAGCGGCTTCCGCGGGAAGTACCGGGGCTCTGGGACCTCGACGGCAACTTCCCGGAAGGTACGCGCGGTTCCGCGCGGCCGGTCCTGATCGCATCGGCGATGGGAAGCGAGGGGTTCCTGGCGTCGCAGCGGGATTATCTCGAGGGGCGCGGGGTGCGCTTCATCATCAGCACGCATCCGTCCACCCGGGTCGTGCTCGACGCCCAACCCTGGCTCCGGGAAACGTGGAGCGGCACGATCCTGTCGCTCTATGAAGTAACGGGATTCGACCGACCGTTCGGACTTCCTCGGGGAGTCGGTGCCCGGCTCCAGGATGTCTCTTATGCAGACGGCCGATACCGGCTGGCGTTCGACCGGCTAGTGACGCTGCCGGCCGGGACCGCCTTCGCCGTGAGCCACCATCCGTGGCTGCGGACAGAGGTGGACGGGGAGCGGGTCCGGACGGTCGGTCGCAACGGGCAGCTCGCCCTGGCGGAACCCGCCAAGGCCGACTCGCTCACGATCCGCTACGCGCCTCCGGCATGGGTCTGGGTCGCCCGGGCGGTCTCGCTGGCCGGCGTGGCCGTGGTAGCGCTCCTTGCCGTGCGGCACCGGGATGTCACGGCGTGGCTGGGGTCGCGAGCGCGAGGCCGGGGTCGGCGGAAACGCGCGCCCGCGCCGCGTCGGTAAGGGCCTCGTCCCGTTGCCAATAGGCGGCCAGGCCGATCATCGCGGCATTGTCGGTGGCGAGCTCCGGCGGTGTCAGGAGGAGCGGGACGGGAAGCCGCTTTTCCAGCGTTTTGCGCAGCAGACGGTTGGCGGCCACCCCGCCGCCGAGCAGCACCACATTCGGCTGGTGGCGCCTGACGGCACGGACCGCCTTTTCGACGAGCGTGTCGACGACTGCCGCTTCGAACGCGGCGGCGACGTCATTGACCAAGGCCGTGGTGATCCGCCGATTCCCCACGGTCTGGCGGACGGCGGTCTTAAGGCCGGAGAAGGAAACGTCGAGGTTGTCCTGGTCGAGCATCGGGCGCGGGAAGTTGAACGCCGAAGGATCGCCCTGAGCGGCCCGTTTGGAAATTTCCGGGCCGCCCGGATACGGGAGCCCGAGCAGCCGGGCCACCTTGTCGAACGCCTCGCCGCTGGCGTCGTCGCGGGTGGAGCCGATCAGCGTGAAGTCACCGTGCCCGTGCATCAGTACGAATTCGGTGTGACCACCGGAGGCGACGATCCCGAGATACGGGAACCGGAATGCCGACTCGTCGGCAAGACAGGCATACAGGTGACCCACCAGGTGGTTCACTGGTATGAGCGGCTTGTCTTTGGCCAGCGCCAGCGCCTTTGCCGTTTCCACGCCGACTATCAGGGGACCGATCAATCCGGGACCGCGCGTAACCGCGATTGCATCGACGTCCGGCCACTCCATCTTCGCGTCGTCCATCGCCTTTTCGAGTACCGGAATGATCGTTTCCATCTGGGCTCGTGCGGCGACCTCCGGAACGATGCCGCCGGTCACACGGTGCTTCGCGATCTGCGAACTTAAAACGCCCGATCGTACTTCACGGCCGTCAACGACCACCGCGGCGGCGGTCTCGTCACAAGATGATTCGATGGCGAGGATGTTCACGTTTCCAGTCTACTGTAGGCCGGAGCGCGTACACGGTAAGCTGTATTGGTATGCAGGTCGAAGACCTTAGTAATGCCAGGGGGGCATGGAACAAGTTCGCACGCGCGAACCGCGGCGGCGTGCTCCAGAGTTACGAATGGGGCGCGTTCCGGGGGGAGCTGGAGTGGGAAGCCCGGTATCTCGGCGTCCGTGACGGCGACACGCTCCGGGTCCAGGCGCTGGTCCTGAAGAAAGGGCTCCCGGGCGGATACGCCTTCTACTATTGTCCGGAAGGACCGGTCGTACGGGGCGGCGACTGGCACGACGCCAAGAACCGGGAGGCGGTCGAAGCGCTGGTCCGGTATCTCGACGATCTGGCAAGCGAAGAGCGCGTCGTGTTCCTGAAGATCGACCCTCACTTCGCCGCGGAGCAGTTCCCGGTCGACTGGCTCGACGAGGTCGGCTTCCGGGACAGTCCGGAGGATATCCAGGCCGCGATCGTCAGCGAGGTGGACCTCACCCCCAAGCTTGAGGACATCTTCGCGGGCTTCAAGCAGAAGGGCCGCTACAACGTCCGCAAGGCCGTGAAACACGGCGTGAAAGTCCGGAAGAGTACTGCCGCCAAGGATCTCGACATCTTCTATACGTTGCTCGAGGATACGGCGAAGCGCCAGGGCATTACCTACCGGGAGAAGTGGTACTACGAGCAGTTCCGCAAGCATCTGATGCAGGAACACGACGACGCCTGTTTCTTCATCGCCTCGCACGGCGGAGAGCCGGTAGCGGCGACGCTCTGTACGTTCTTCGGCGAGGAAGCGATTTACCTGTACGGGGGCTCAGTTGCCGCCGACCGCAACCTCTACGCGAGCTACCTCTGCCAGTGGGCGGGCATGGAGGAAGCGAAGCGTCGCGGCTGCAGCTTCTACAACCTCACGGGAATCGCGGCGACCGACGATCCGAACGATGCCTGGGCCGGCCTGCGCCAGTTCAAGCTGAAGTTCGGCGGCGGGCAGACCGGCCTGGTCGGGGCCCGCGATTACGTCTACCGGCCGATCGAGTACTTCCTGTTCACGAACGCCGACCGGGTGCGGCGGAAACTCGCCAAGCGGTCGGGGCGGTAGGCGTTAGACTGGAAGCATGGAACGTCTCCTCGCACCGGTCCGGCGGCTGATTCCCGACCCGCTCTTGAACGCGATCCGAGTGCCGTACCACTTCGGCTGGGCGCTGTTGGGAAACCTGATTTACGGGTTTCCCGCCCGAAAGCTCACGGTGATCGGTGTCACCGGCACCAAGGGAAAGTCGACGACGTCGTACCTGACCGCCAAGGTGCTGGAGGCGGGCGGCCACCGCGTCGGCCTGATCTCCGGCGTGATGCTGAAAGTCGGCCCCGAGGAGTGGCAGAACCCCACCAGCCTGACGACGCTTGGCCGGTTCTCCAATCCGCGCCTGCTCCGGCGGATGGTGAAGGCAGATTGCACGCACGTGGTGATCGAGGTGACCTCGCATGCCCTGAACCAGTTCCGGGTGTGGGGCATCCCGTTCAAGACGGCGGTGCTTACGAACTTCAGCAGGGATCACATGGACCTGCACGGATCGCTGGAAAACTACCGCGCCGCCAAGGGAAAGCTGTTCAAGAAGCTGCGTCACGCCGAACAGAGTACGGCGGTGGTCAATGGCGACGATCCGGCGGCAGCCTACTTCCTCGAGTTTTTCGCGGATACCAAGTACGTCTACGGCACCACGCAGCAGGCTCGGAACATCCTGCCCTTGGCCCGGATGGTGATTGCCGAGGACATCAAGCTCACGTCGGACGGCAGCACCTTCACCGCCAGGAACGACGAGGCGGTGCCGGTCACGCTGGGCCTACCGGGTGCGTTCAACGTGTCCAACGCCCTCGCGGCGATCTCGGTCGGCCTGGCCCATGGCGTGAAACCGAGGCAGATTGCCGACGGGATCGGGGCCATGCGGAACGTGCCGGGGAGGATGGAACGCGTCGAGGCCGGCCAGCCGTTCACGGTAATCGTCGACTTCGCCCACACGCCGAAGTCCTATGAGACGGTCCTCAAGACGTTGCGAGAGATCACCACGGGGCGGCTGATCTCGGTCCTGGGAGCGTACGGCGATCGCGATTCCAGCATGTTCCCGAAGATCGGCAAACTGGCCGCGGAGCACTCGGACCGACTGGTGGTGACCGAAGACGATCCCGGTACCGAGGATCCGGCGAAGCTTACGGAACTGCTGCTCAAGGGGGTGACGGAGGGGGGCATGACCCCGGATGACTACGAGATCGAGATGGACCGTCGGAAGGCGATCAGCCGGGCGCTCCGCCAGGCCAAGCGAGGCGACACCGTCGCCCTGCTCGGCAAAGGCGCGCAGCTGATCATGCGGTACGGCAGCGGTAACCGGCCGTGGGACGAACGGAAAGTCGCGGCCGAGGAGTGGCAGAAGCTCGCCAAACGGTAAGCTTGGCAGCCGATGCGCCGGGGAGTAAACTCGAATCAAATGAATATACACGGGCCTGATACAGCCCCCGAACACGACGGCAACCGATCCGCCCCTGGCGGGTCTTTTTTAAATCCGGAGAGGGATGCCGGATTCATGACCCTGGCGGAAGCGGCGACGTACGACACCTGGCGGGAGATCGCGCATGGTTCGGTGGGGTCCGGCGTTCGTTGCTACGACGGCATCGGTCAGCCCGAGGGGCGCTTCAATCGGTACGTCTTGGTGCCGCGCGCGATCCGATGCAAAACGGGGAAAGAGATTTGGCAGGCCATGGAAACACATCTTGTCCCTGACGGTACGGTCACCGTCATCGACGGGGCCGAGGCGGTGGAGTTTGACGGAGCCGAGTTTAGGGAGGCGCTTGCTCCTGACCGGTTGGCGCAAATCATGCGGGCCGCTGACGAAGCGCATCGTGAGCGGAACGAGACGGGCGGCCTGATCGCGGACGTACTCCGGGCGGTCGAAGAGATGCGCACCGATAAGGAGCTCGCGGTGGTGCGTGAAGAGCTCAAATCGCCAGCGGTCGCGTAATCGACAGGGGTGGTCGGGCGTAGAACAATGAAGGCATGGCCGCTTCGTCCGCTCATCGCAAGAAACTCGTCCTGATCGATGCCCACGCCCTGATCCACCGGGCGTTCCATGCGATCCCGTTCCTGGCAAAGAAGGACGGCGAGCTGATCAACGCCGTCTTCGGCTTCACGGCCACCGTCCTCTCAGTACTTAAGAATGTCAGACCGGAATACGTGGCGGTGAGTTTCGACCTCCCGGAGCCGACGTTCCGGCACGAACAGTATGCGGACTACAAGGCGACCCGCCAGAAGGCGCCGGACGAGCTCCGCTCCCAGTTCGGCCGGGTCCGCGAGGTCGTGGAGGCACTCGGCTTCCCGGTGTTCGAGCAGGCCGGCTACGAGGCCGACGACGTGCTCGGGTCCCTCGCCAAGCAGTTCAGCCAAAAGCATGACCTCGACGCGTACATCATTACCGGCGACAAGGACGCGCTCCAGCTGGTAGATGACCGCGTGCGGATCTTCACGCCCCGGAAGGGCATCAAGGACACGGTGATCTACGACCCGGCGTTGCTCAAGGAGGAGACCGGCCTGACTGCGGACGAGTTCATCGAATACAAGGCGCTCAAGGGGGATCCGTCCGACAACATCCCCGGCGTTCCGGGCATCGGCGACAAGACCGCGACGGTCCTGATCCAGAAGCACGGTACGCTTGAGGGGCTGTACGCGACACTGGGGGAGGATCCGGCGAAGCATCCTGAGATCAAACCGAAAGTCCGCGAAAACCTCGGCACGTTCAAGGACCAGGCGTTCCTTTCCCGCGACCTCTCGCGGATCGTGACCGACATGAAGCTTCCGTTCCACCTGCCGGACTGCGTGATCCACGACTTCGACCAGGAACGTGCCCTCACCCTCTTCAAGGAACTGGAGTTCAGTTCGCTCGTCCCGCGGCTCAAGGAAGCGATGGCGGTAGAGCTGCCGGTAGCCGAAGCCGCGGCGCATGCCGCCGAAGCGGCCGAGCGGGACTTCTCGAAGAAGGACTACCGGATCGTGGCGACTGCCGCTGACTTCAAGTCCTTCCTTGCCGAACTGAAACAGCAGGAGGTCTTCGCCTTCGACACCGAGACCGACACGCTGGATTCCGTGAGGCCGGTTCTCGTCGGCCTGTCGTTCTCCTGGCAGGCGGACCGGGCGTGGTATCTCCCGGTCGGCCATGCCGAGGGCCCAAACCTGCCGTTCGAGAAGACCCTGAAGGCCCTGGCCCCGGTGCTTACCGACGACAAAATGGGCAAGGTCGGCCACCACCTCAAGTACGACTATGCGGTGATGCGTGCCGCCGGGATTGAGCTCAAGGGACTGCACTTCGACACGCTGCTCGGCTCGTATCTGCTCAACCCCGGCGCGCGGACGCTGAACCTCGATAAGCTCGCGTACCAGGAACTGGGATACGAGATGCAGCCACTCACGGACCTGATCGGCGCCGCCCCGCCCAGGAACCAAAAACCGGTGTCCGCGGTGCCGGTAGCCGACCTCGCGGACTACGCCGCCGAGGATGCCGACGTCACCTGGCAGCTCTACGAGAAGTTCCGTCCGGAACTGGAGCGGCTGGGGCTCACCAGGGTTCACGACGAATTCGAGCTGCCGCTGGTGCCCGTGCTGGCGAAGATGGAACAACGCGGCATCCGGATCGATACGGCGTTCCTGGCGAAGATGGGCGGACGCTTCGGCAAGCAGCTGGCGACCATCGAGCGGAAGGTCGAGAAGCACTGCGGCCATCCGCTCAACCTCAATTCCCCGCGCCAGCTGGCGGAGGTCCTCTTCGACGAACTGAAGGTCGGCAAGGGGACGCGCACGCTCGGCGGCGGGCACGCCTCGACGGCGGCCGACAAGCTGGAGAAGCTCCGCGACGCGCACCCGGTCGTGCCGCTGATCCTCGAGTACCGCGAGCTCTCGAAGCTGAAGGGCACGTATCTCGATGCCTTGCCGAACCTGGTCCGGAAGGAGACGGGGCGGCTCCACACCTCGTTCAACCAGACCGTCGCGGCGACGGGACGGCTCAGCTCCTCGGACCCCAACCTCCAGAACATCCCGATCCGGACCGAGGTCGGCCGGCAGATCCGGAAGGCGTTCGTGACCGACCGCGGGATGCGCCTGCTCGCCGCCGATTACTCCCAGTTCGAGCTCCGGATCGCCGCGCACATCTCCGGCGACGAAGGACTCAAGGAGCACTTCCGGGAAGGCCGGGACATCCATACTGCCACGGCCGCGGAGGTAGCCGGCGTTCCCCAGGCGAGGGTCACCCCCGAGCAGCGGTACGCTGCCAAGGCCGTGAACTTCTCGATTCTCTACGGAGCCACCCCGCACGGCGTCGCGCGAAGTACCGGCATGAGCGTGCCCGACGCACGGGTATACATCGAGAAGTATTTCGAAACCTATCCCAAGCTCCGCGAATACATGGACGCGATGGTCACGAAGGTCCGGACGGACGGCTACGTCGAGACGCTGTTCGGCCGGCGGCGCTACATCCCGGAGATCAACTCCAGCTCGCATCCGATCCGGGAGGCGGCCAAACGGATGGCGATCAACATGCCGATCCAGGGCACCCAGGCGGACATCCTCAAACTGGCGATGATCGCGCTTGACCGGAAACTGGCCGGGACGTTCGCAGGCACGAACCTGCTGCTGACGGTACACGACGAGCTGGTACTGGAGGTCCCGACCGCCCGGCTTGCCACCGTCGCCGCGCTCGTCGAGGAAACCATGCGCGATGCCTACGAGCTGTCCGTGCCGGTGGCGGTATCGGTCACGGCGGGCAGGAGCTGGGGCGATCTGACACCGGTACGGGCCTGAGGCGTACGCCGGTATACTGACGGAGTGAACGTACGCCGCGAACGCCACCACTATGACCCCCTGATGCCATCCGCCGGAAAGGCGGACGTGCATATGCATACCACCGCTTCGGACGGCGCCATGACGCCGCGGCAGCTCCTGGAGCACGTGGAGCACCGGACCGACCTCGACGTGATCGCGATCACCGACCACGACACGATCGAAGGGGCTCTCGAAGCGAAGCGCCTCCACGAACGGGGAGATTACAGTTTCGACCTTATCGTCGGCGAGGAGGTCACGTCGTCGGACGGGCACATCCTGGCGCTGTTCATCGACAGGCCGATTCCCAAGGAGCGCTCGGCGGAGGAGACGGTCCGTCTCATCCATCAGCAGGACGGCCTGGCGGTGGCCGCACACCCGATGCTGGTGATGCGCTACATCGACCCAGATATGCTCACGGCCAATGGGGTGGGGGCCGACGTCCTGATGGATACGCCGTTCGACGGCGTGGAGATCGTCAACGGCGGACCGACGATGAAAGACGAGAACGCCCGTGCCCGGCTGCTCAACCGGACGGTATTGCTTCGCGCGGAGACCGGTGGCTCGGACGCCCACATCCTCGACGCCGTCGGGAAGGGATATACGCTGTTTCCCGGTCGTCGCGCCGTGGACTTCCGGCGGGCGATCCGCCAGCGGACGGCGGAAGCGGTCAGTTCGCGGTACCGGATCCGGGAGCTTCTCCGCTACCTTCGTTTCTTCCTGAAGATGAAGATCCGGGAAACCGGAAAACGCCTGTTCTCGACGGTGCGCCGGAAGGAGCGCGGATCGCGTGGCGCACGGCACGCCGCCAAGCGGAGGGAGGCCCGATGACCGCCGGCGGCACCAAGACACTCTGGCTGGTGACTGTCGGTCTGGCCGTGCTGTATCTCGGCGTGTGGGCGGTGGGCACGGAAGGTGATTCGGTGGTTCCCCGTCAGACGGCCCTGCCCGCGGCTGCGGAGGATGCGCCGGACCGCTCCGCCGAACAGCGGGCGGTGTTGGAGGAATCGGCATCCGCCGATGCCGCCGGTCGCGTGGACTCGCGGGCGACGCTGGAAGTGACCGGCGTGAAGCCGAAGTTCTTCAGCGGTCCCGACCTGCAGCCGGTCGCGTTCGCCGCGCAGGACGCGAAGGCAGGCTTGGAGATTACGATCCTGGCCCGTGTGGACGGCGAGCCTGTCTCCAAGCTGACCTACCACGCCGTACCGCCGGACCGGGTGGTATTCGTCCGCCAAGAGGAGCCGTAGGCCACCGTGCCTGAACTGCCGGAAGTCGAGACGATCCGCCGCGGCCTGGCCGGGGTGTTGCCCGGTAAGCGCATCAAGCGGTTCAGCGTGACCCTGCCGAAGCTCTTCTCGGCCGAGGCACCGGCGAAACGGATCCATCTCACGGGGGCGACGGTCCTTGATGTCGAGCGACGGGGCAAGGCGCTGTTGATCCGTTTTTCCGGAGACCGGATCCTGGTGATCCATCTGAAGATGACCGGGCAGCTGATCTACCGGGAACCGCCCCGGAGGCGCGCCCCCGGGAAGATCCTCCTGGCCGGCGGCCATCCGATTCCTGCCATCGGCGGGGACGGGATGCGACTTCCCGGCAAGGTGACTCATGCGACCGTCACGTTCGATGACGGCAGCCGCTTGTTCTATAACGACCTCCGGCAGTTCGGCTATCTCAAGCTGATCCCTACGGAACAAGCCGGCTCGTTGCCGTTCATCGCGGCGCTGGGACCGGAGCCGCTGGCCCGATCCTTCACGCTGGAGCGGTTCGAGGAAGTCCTCCGTCGCCGGCCCTCCGCGAAGCTGAAGCCGCTGCTCCTGGACCAGACGGCGGTCGCCGGACTGGGAAACATCTACGTGGACGAAGCGCTGAACATGGCGCGGCTGCATCCGCTCCGGACCGCCGGTTCGCTCACGAAACCCCGGCGCGCCGCGTTGCACGCGGCGATCAAACGGATCCTCCGGGATGCGCTCAAGGCCGGCGGCACCTCCGATAATACCTATGTGACGATCCGCGGGGAGCGTGGCGATTACCTCCGGCGGGCGCGGGTGTATCATCGAACCGGAGAGCCCTGTCGCCGCTGCGGGACGCCGATCGAGCGGATCGTGGTGGCGGGACGGGGCACCCATATCTGTCCGCGTTGCCAGCGTCCCCCGCGCACGACAAAGTGACCGGACAGCCATCATCATCCGATATGCTACTCGTCATCCACGGTTCCGAACCCTATCTCGTCCATCGCAAGCTTGCGCAGGCGATGGAGAAGGCGCGTACGCAGGATGCCTCCGGCGTTACCCGGCTGCCGGCCGATGTATCGGATATCGGCGCTGCCCGGGAGGCGCTCCGCGGCGGTTCGCTGTTCAGTGACCGTTCCGTCGTGGTCCTCCAGGACTGGTTCCGGGAGAAGCCGGCGGAAGAGGCGAACGAATTGGCCGAACTGCTCGGGACCGTTTCGGAAGACACCGTGGTGATCGTCGTCGAAGCGGGGGCGGTGGACCGTCGCCGCAAGGCGTTCGCCGAGCTGGTGAAGCGCGCCGACAAGGCCTGGCGGTTCGACACGATGGACGAAGCGACGGCCGCCCGGTGGCTCGTGAAACGGGCGGCGGCACACGGCGCCGAGCTGCCCCCGGGGACCGCCCGGCGGATCGTCGCGACGCTCGGCACCGACGGCTGGACCCTGGCTACCGAGCTCGACAAGCTCACGGCGGCGGCCGGGAAGGCCGGGACGATCACCGACGCCCTGGTGAACGACCTGGTCAGCCGCACCGGAACGGCGACGATCTGGGAACTGGTGGACGGGGTGGCGGCCCGGGACTTCCCGAAGGCGCAGTCCGCCCTGAAGAGCCTGCTCGACTCCGGCGAGCCGGCGATCCGCGTCTTCGCGATGGTCGTCCGGCAGTACCGGATTCTTCTGGGAGTACGGGCCGCGGCCGCCGAGGGCGGCAGTGACGCCGCGATCGGCAAGCAGCTCGGGGTGCATCCGTACAGCGTGAAACAGGCGCGGCGCCAGGCGGACCGCTTCAGTGAGGCGGAGCTCAAGGACATCTTCGCCGAACTGGTCGAGCAGGACCTGGCTACGAAACGCGGCAAGCGTGACGCGGCCGAGGCCCTCGAACTGTTCGTGGCGGAACGCACGCAACCAGCTGCCAGGGCGTAGGGCTGCACGGCACCGTGCTTTGCATCGCGACACGGGTCGGGTATGCTCGGGGCGAAGATGAAACACAAACGAATCTGGAAATCCTGACGAGTATCGCGGCTTCGTGTCGCGACCATGATTCCGTTTGCCGTCTCATCGCGAAACTTCCCAGCCTCCGTCGAACTTGAACGCCTACCGTCACCGTCAGGATGATAGCCCAGCGTTCACCAAGCCGCACCTCGCGAGCGCGAGGATGTGGGGCCACCCGGGACGGACGCGCGACAGGTTCTCAGAACCCCTCCCATTCCGAAAACCGCGAACACCGCGCGTCCGTCCCTGCCTCTTCCGCCTCCTCAGGAGGTCTTTTTCGTCGTTTTCGCCGACTTGGAAGCCGTACCGCCGGCCTTCGCCTTTGTTTTCGTAGCTGGCTTGGCGGCGGCCTTTTTTACCGGCTTCTTGGCAGCCGCTTTCTTCGGTGCGCTTTTCGCGGCACCCTTCGCTACCGGCTTCGCGCCGGCTTCTTTCAGCGCTTCCGCCAGCCGGGCCTTGTGTCGCGCCACCGCTCGCGGATGGATCGCCCGGGTCTTTCCGGCCTTGTCGAGGTATTTCTGCGTAGCCGGGAGCTCGCCGGCAGCTTCCGCTCCTTTCCCGGCCGCGACCAGACTGCGGATTCGCTTCACGGCCGTGCGGGCCCGCGTACGGTGCAGATTGTTTTCCCGGCTTTGCCGGGCCGCGACCTGGACGCGCTTCTTGGCTGACTTGATTTGCGGCATAACGAAATCCAGCTTACCTTGCGCGCGCTTCCGCGTGAAGTCTTCGCCGCTCTCCGCTACTTGACTAAAGAGCTAAAAAACACTATAATTAAGCAATTTTGCGGGCTGCCGTCATTGACAGCGAATGACGCGCCCGATACGCTGTACAGTCAATTTTCACCCATGGAACTCAGCCCCAAGCAGCAAGTCACCGAACTGATCCGGAAGTTTTCGAACATCCTGATCGTCACCCATGCCCGGCCCGACGGCGATGCCATCGGTTCGGCACTGGCGATGCATCAGGTGCTCGAGGCGCTCGGCAAGCATCCGACGACGATCATCCTCGACGAAATCCCCGAGATGTACCGGTTCTTGCCCGGCCTGGACAAGGTGACCACGCAGCTTTCCGGCAGCCGCGACCTGGTCCTCAGCGTGAACACGACGCACACCAAGGTCGACAAGCTCAAGTACAACACGACCGAGGACCGGCTCAACGTGGTGGTTTCCCCGAAGGAGGGCCAGTTCGCCGAGAAGGACGTGGAGATCCGGCAAGGCGCGTACAACTTCGACCTCGTGATCGTTCTCGACGCACCCGACCTCGACCGGCTCGGCAAGCTCTACGACGAGAATCCGGACCTGTTCTACGAGGCGCCGGTCGTGAACATCGACCATCATCCTTCGAACGATTACTTCGGTGCGGTGAACCTGGTGGACCTCACGGCCACCTCCACTTCGGAGATCCTGGTCGGCGTGATCGAGGCGCTCGGCGAATCGCTGATGACCGAAGACGTGGCGACACTACTGCTCACGGGACTGATCACGGACACCGGCAGCTTCCAGAACGCGAACACCACGCCGAAGTCGCTGACCGTTTCCGCGCAGCTCGTGGCACAGGGCGGCCGGCAGCAGGAGATCATCCAGCACGTGTACAAGACCAAGCCGCTCTCGACGCTCCGGCTCTGGGGGCGGGCGCTGACGCGCCTGCAGTACGATCCGGAGACGCGGCTCGTCTGGGCCAGCCTCTCACACCAGGACTTCCAGGAGACCGGCGGTACCGCGACCGAGGCCAAGGGCGTGATCGACGCGCTGATGAGTTCGGCGCCGGACGCCGAGGTGATCCTGTTGCTTCGTGAGAACGCGGACGGCCGGGTGGACGGCTCGGTCCGCACCACCAAGGGCGTGGACGCCACCAAGGTGGTCGGCTTCTGGAACGGCGGCGGCCATAAGGGCGCGGCCGGGTTCGACGTGGACGGTCCGCTGGAAGAAGCGGAGCGCTCGGTCGTGACCCAGATCAAGAAGTGGCAAGCGGAGCGACTCGGCGTACAGGGCCCGACCGCTACCACGACGTCGCGGCGGTCACAGACGGCTGACGCACCCAAGGGGCCTTCGGAGCCGCCGAACGGTGCGCCGGGAGCCTCCAGCCGGCAAGGAGCGAGCGTGTCTTCTGACGCACCGCCTCCCCGGCGACCACAGCCACGGCCGGAGCAGCCTAGGAATTCCCAACAGCCACGGCCGGAGCAACCCCGGCAACCCCAGCAGTCGCGACAACCGCAGTCCTCCCCGCAACCGCAGCAACCGCCACGTCCGTCCGAGCAATCACGCGCGCCGCAGCAAGGTGCGAACCCGTCTCCGGCGAACCAACAGCAAGCCGCTCCCCAACGGCCGCTCTCCGACGAGGAGCTGGACGCCTACTTCAAGAAGACGCCGGGTGCCAAGGGGCAGGTAATCGACCAGCGGCCGGACCGGCAAGATACCGATCGACCGAACCGTAACCAGTAGAGGCTGTGATATGAGCAGGGGGCGTTCCCATCCCGAAGTGCCCGATCCCGTCGAAGTCACCGACGAGACCCGGGAGTCGCTGCGCGACTGGGCACGCGACCTTACCCGTGGCGCGAAGGAAGTCGTATTGGACGTCCATGAAGAAACGGGGTTTACCCAGGTTTCCGTGCAAGTAGACCGGAACGATCCCGACTCTTTCTTCATTAGTTGCCACGAACCGTCAACCGACTTCACGATGCGCCATACGTTCCTGGATGTCCATCCGACTACCGTCGACATCGTGCAGGGATTCGCGGTCGATCCAGAGGCCGGGGAGACTCCTGAGCAGCAGCGGGCGATCAGTGAAACGATCGAGGAGCAGGACCTGCTCAAGCAGGAGGTGGCACCGGTCGCAGACAAGGAAGCGCGGGCCAGGCATGTGTTGGATTTGATTCCCCGCGCTCATATCAGTCGACGGGAGTAGCGGTTAGAATGGCCGGTATGGCAACGGACGGATTCTTACTGATAGACAAGCCCGCCGGGTGGACCAGCCACGACGTCGTGGCGAGGGTACGGAAGATCACGGGAATCAAGAAAGTGGGCCACGGTGGCACGCTCGATCCGATGGCAACCGGCCTGCTGGTGCTTGGGCTTGGCAAAGCGACGAAAGGGCTTGAACGCATCGTGCAGGGTGACAAGACGTACGTGGCCGAGGTAACGCTTGGGGCCACGAGCGATACTGATGACGTGGAAGGCACGGTCATGCCGACGAAGCAGCCGGCACAGCCGACCGAAGCGGAAGTAGGGACGGCCCTGGAATCGTTTCTCGGTAGCTTCCAGCAACTCCCGCCCGTCTATTCGGCGATCAAGACGGATGGACGGAAGGCCTACGTAGAAGCACGCAAGGGAAAGACGGTGGAACGGAAACGGCGGCCGGTCACCGTCCATGAGGTGGTCATGTTGGATTACCGCTGGCCGACCGTCCAGTTCCGTTGCCGGGTTTCCAAGGGGACGTACATCCGCTCGATTGCTCGCGACCTGGGGGAAGAACTGGGCACCGGTGGCTACCTTTCCACCCTGCGGCGCGAGGCGATCGGGAACCTGCTTGCGGAAGAGGCGGTCGGTATCGGTGCCGTTACGGAAAAGTCCTGGCATGACCTGGTCATCTCGTCGGACGATGCTATGATGAACTCGAAACCCGCATAACCATGGCCCTTGCAGAAGCCAGTCCCGACTATTCCCAGGAAGAGATATTCCTGCCGGTGCGAGCCGTCGTACTTCATCTGGTTGAGAACGGTGATTACGATCCCGAGCACTCCCCGGCGGCTATCGCCGAAGAGCTTGGCGTCGGTACGGATAACGTCAGGGAAATATTCAGCGGCCACATCGTGCGAGGAGAAATCGACTGGACTCCCACCGAAGACGGCTCCACGTTGGTCATCACGGCCGACGGGGAACGGAAACTGGCCGAAATAGAGGAGCGCCTCGCCGCGTAGACAGCGGTCCGTCCACCTGCTAGACTGCACCTCGCTATGCTGACAGCTGAGCAGAAAAGTACGGTCATCAAGAAGCACGCCACGTCGAAGAACGACGTCGGCTCTGCACCGGTGCAAATCGCCCTCCTGACGGAGCGGATCAACGACCTCACCGGTCACATGAAGACCCACAAGAAAGATCTGCACAGCGAGCGGGGGCTGGAGCTCCTGGTCGGCAAGCGCAAACGGCTCCTGGCGTACCTGCAACGGGAAGACCCGAAGCAGTACCAGGAACTGGTAAAGACCCTTAAGCTACGTAAGTAAGTAATTAACGGCACGGAGCGTGTCGAGATCCAAGCGCCGAGCCGGCAAAACCGCTCACCTCGGCATTCGGACTTCTACATGCTCTTCGCCACAGAAGGAGGAAGCATGTTCAACGTGCACACCGCAGAAGGCGCTTTCGGGCGCGAAACACTTAAATACGAGACCGGCAAGCTTGCCGGCTTGGCCCACGGCGCCGTCACGGCGCGGTACGGCGATACCGTCGTCCTGGTGACGGCAGTGGTCGGGGACCAGAAGCCTGGCTTCGACTACTTCCCGTTGATGGTCAGCTACGAAGAGAAGATGTACGCGGCCGGCAAGATCCCCGGCGGCTTCTTCAAGCGCGAGGGCCGGCCCAGCGAGGAAGCGACCCTGACGTCCCGGCTGATCGACCGGCCGATCCGCCCGCTCTTCCCCAAGGGGTGCCGCAACGACATCCAGGTGATCGCCACGGTGCTGTCCGTGGACGGCGTGCACCACCCCGACATCGTCGCGATGAACGCCGCTTCGGCGGCGCTGCACGCGGCAGGCTCGCCGATGGTCGAGATGATCGGCGGCGTCCGGATCGGTATGGTCGACGGCGCGTTCGTCGTGAACCCCACCGAATCGGAACGGGAGCAATCCACGCTGGACCTGATCGTCGCAGGCACCAAGGACAAGGTCATGATGGTCGAGGCGGGTGCCAACGAGGTTCCCGAGGAAAAGATGCTCGAAGCGTTCGAACTGGCGCTGACCGAGATCAAGAAAGCGATCGCCATCCAGGAAGACCTGGTGGCTAAGGTAGCTCCGGAGAAGCGGGAAGCGGCGCTGGCGGAGACCGATCCCGATCTCGAGCGCCAGGTCGCGGAAAAGGCCCGGGCGAAGCTGCTGGAGGTCACCCTGAATTCCAGCCAAGAGGAACGCGAGAAGAAGATGGCCGAACTGACCGGCTGGTTGGCCGAGGAGCTGATGCCGGAAGAAGGCGCTGAGGACCCGAAATGGACCCAGGGCCAGGTGAAGGACGCCTTCACCAAGGTCGAGCAGGAAGTGATCCGGGAAGCTATCCTCAAGCATGAGGTACGTCCGGACGGACGGAAGCTCGAAGAGATCCGCCCGATTTCCTGCGAGATCGGCGTCCTGCCGCGGACCCACGGCTCGGCCCTGTTCACGCGCGGCCAGACCCAGGCGCTCACGCTGACCACGCTCGGCACCCCGGGCGATCAGCAGATCATCGATACGATGCTCGAAGACACCAAGCGGCGCTACATGCACCACTACAACTTCCCGCCGTTCTCGGTGG
>CAYZCS010000014.1:0-18884 GCA_964476895.1 uncultured Candidatus Saccharibacteria bacterium
CCCCAACCCCAACAACCCCAACCACAACCGGCCGTACCCCCGCCTCCCCAAGGCCGTGACCGGCCGGCCCCGTCCGGGCAGCCTCGTCCGGCCCGCCGGGCACCCAGCCCGGAAGAGCTCGACCGTCTGCTCCGGCAGATGGCAGCCCGCAGCCGCCGTCCCGGAGCCGGCGCGCAACAGCCGCGCCCGCCGATGTCCCCGCGCGGCATGCCCGGCGCTCCCGAAGGGAATCCGGACGCCGCCCCCGTCGAGGCGCCGCCTCCGCCGCCCGAACTGGTCGAGCAGGAAGCGCGGCAGGTCGAGAAGTCCGCGGAAATCCTGAAAGAGCTCAAGGCTCGCGAGGTCCAGGCCCAGCAGGACATCACGCCGATCCCGCAGGCCGACCAGACCCGGGCCCGGGAAGAAGCCGTCGAGGCGAATCTCCCGATCCGTACTCAGGCGAACTCGATCGCCTCCGGCCCGCTGCATGACGCGATCGAGCAGCTCCAGGTGGCGATGCGCGCCCATGACCCGGTCGGGCAAGTCCATGGCGCGAACTCCGTCCAACGTCAGATGCCGCACCATCCGCTCTATGATCCCGAGGCTGCCAAACCGGACGCCACACCCTCGGACGCGCCGCCGGGTGATGCACCGCAGAAGGGGAAGCAATGAATCCCAACCTGCCGGCACGCGCCCAGCGCATGCTCGACCAGCTCTCCAAGGGCGACAAGAAGGTCGTCAAGAAGCTGGAGCGGGTACTGCTGGAGGTCCGGGTGCCGCGGCACCGGCCGAAGGAAGGCGAGCGGCAACAGGAGCTTAAGGAACAGCTCGGCGTGGCGGAACAGCTCTTCGCCTCGCTCCATTCGATCTATCGCGGCGGCATGACGTCCCAGCTCTTCGAACAAGACGCGATCAGCTTCGAGGTCGCCGCACCGGGCGGTGAGATCGGATTCTTCGTCGGCGTGCCGCTGCATCTCCAAAGCCTGGTGGAGAAGCAGATCCACGCCTACTACCCGGACGCCGAGATCACCCCGGTGCCGCTCTATAACATCTTCGCCCGGCAGGGCTTCGTGGCGGCGACCTCGCTGGCGCAGCGGAAGCAAGCCCGCTACCCGATCAAGACCTACCAGGACTTCGAAGCCGACCCTATGGCCGGCATCGTGGGGTCGCTCGCCAAGCTCGGTCCCGACGAGGGCGCGGCGATCCAGATCATGATCGCCCCGACCGGACACCGCTGGCGGAAACAGGCCCAGTCATACGCCCGGCAGTATGCCCAGGGGAAGTCGGGTACCGGCGGATCGGCTTCCGGCAAGGTCTTCGGCGGCCTCTTCAAGTTCGGCGGCGACCTGATCTCCGCGGCGACGACCGACCCCAAGCAGGATGCCCAGAAGCCGGCGCAGAGCTCCGACGAGCCGCGGAAGCTGACCCAGATCGAGGAGCAGATGGTCGAGAAGATCGAGACCAAGGCCGGTTCGCCCGGTTTCGAGGTCGTGATCCGGATCGTTTCCGCCGCCGCCGATAAGGGCGTCGCGGAACTCAACCTCCAGCACCTTACCCGGGCGTTCCAGCAGTACGACGCACCCGACCTCAACGGATTCAAGGAGATCGTCTCGCCGGTGGCCTCGCAGGCACGGCTGGTCACCCGCTACGTCTTCCGTGAACTCTCCGGAGCCGGGAAGAAGATGATCCTCGGTCCGGCGGAGCTGGCCTCGATCTGGCACCCGCCGAGCGAGGGCATCGAGACGCCGCACATCCGCTGGCTCGGTGCCAAGACCGCCGCACCGCCGAGCAACATGCCGCGCGACGGCCTGCTGCTCGGCTACAACCAGTACCGTGGCCAGGCCACCGACGTCCGGCTCAAGGAAGACGACCGCCGCCGCCACATGTACGCCGTCGGTAAGACAGGCATGGGTAAGTCGGTGTTCCTCGAGAACATGATCCTGCAGGACATCCGCGCCGGCCGTGGCGTGGCGGTGATCGACCCGCACGGCGACCTCGCCGAGAAAGTCCTCAGCAAGGTTCCGCGCGAGCGGGCCGAGGACGTGGTCTATTTCGACCCCGGCGACGCGGAACGGCCGATGGCCTTCAACATGCTCGACTATGCCACGCCCGAACAGAAGGACTTCGTGGTGCAGGAGACCGTGGGCATCTTCTACAAGCTCTTCGGTGAGGAACTGATCGGCCCGAAGTTCGAGCACTGGACGCGGAACGGCATCCTCACTCTGATGGAAGACAAGGAGACCGGCGCGGTGCTCTTCGACCTGCCGCGGCTCTTCTCCGAGCGCGACTTCGCCGCCCAGAAGATCGCCAAGGTGAAGGATCCGGTCGTCAAATCCTTCTGGCAGCGTGAGATGGCCCAGACCTCCGATTTCCACAAGTCGGAGATGCTCGGCTACTTCATCTCGAAGTTCGGACGGTTCATCACCAACGAGATGATGCGGAACATCATCGGCCAACCGAAGTCCGCCTTCGACATCCGGCAGGTGATGGACGAGGGCAAGATCCTGATCATGAACCTCGGCAAAGGCCGGGTCGGCGAGATCAACTCATCGCTGCTCGGCATGATCGCGGTCAGTAAGATCCAGATGGCGGCGATGAGCCGGGTGGATACGCCGGAGCATCAGCGGAAGGACTTCTACCTGTACGTCGACGAGTTCCAGAACCTCACCAACGAAGAGTCGATACAGTCGATCCTCTCCGAAGCGCGGAAGTACCGTCTGAACCTGACGATCGCCCACCAGTACATCGCCCAGCTCGACGAGAAGGTCCGCGACGCGGTATTCGGGAACGTCGGGACGGCGGTGAGCTTCCGGGTCGGCGCGGACGACGCCGAGTACCTTGAGAAGCAGTTCGAGCCGGTGTTCGACGCCCACGACCTCCTGAACCTCGACAAGGCCAACTGCTACGCCAAGCTGGTGATCGACGGGCTCTCCACGCGGTCGTTCAACATGAAGACCTACTCGCCGGAGCCGGTGACGCAGGAAGACGCCGAGATCGGCGAAGCGATCAGGAAGCTCTCACGGCTGAAGTACGGCCGAGACAAGCAGCTGGTCGATTATGAGATCCGGATGCGGAGCAACCTGTGATCGCCGCGCCCGAAGGACCGTTTATCCCCTTGACTTACAGTAAAAATAATGCTATAGTGACTCGTTACTTTGCTTGATTGCGACGCTGAAACCAACCACCATGCCTGAAGACACGAAACTCCAAACCGTCCGGCAGATGCTGGAGACCGCCGAGCAGAACCTGGCCACCGCCAAGCGGATGCTCGCGGAGCTGACCGGCGAGGCTCCGGCGGCCACGCAGGATCGGGCCGCCGATTTCGGTGCCAAGGCGGAGCGGCTCTCGGTCTCGTCCGAGGGACGGGTCATCGAAGGCGTCTTCGACGGGAAGGATATGATCGGTCCGGACAAACGGAAGTATCCGGTACCCGCGAACTACGCCAGCAAGTCGAAGCTCGTGGCGGGCGACGTCCTCAAGCTCACCATTACCGACGACGGCAGCTACATCTACAAGCAGATCGGCCCGGTGCCGCGGAAGAAGATGGTCGGCACGCTGACCCAGCAGGGGAACCAGTACCAGGTCGTGGCCGGCGGCAAGACCTTCAACGTCCTGCTCGCTTCCGTGACCTACTTCAAGGCGCAGCCGGGCGACCAGGTCTCCGTGATCGTACCGGAGAGCCAGGACGCCGAATGGGCGGCGGTCGACAACCTGATCGTGACTCCCGCGTCTCCGCAGACCGACTCCGACGCTTGATTCCACGCCGCTACGATGGTATACATTAGTATACCGGTCGTACTTTTCCCCAGCGGTCCGTGGATAAGCCCTGTGGGTAGGGTGTGCACAAGCCGCCCTCATAGCAGGCATGCATAATTACTGCTTGTCTGCTCGATTAAGCCGCAACGACGGTGATTCTTGAGAATACTGAATGCTTAGTTGTTTGGCGAGAGTGCGTCCGGGCCGATAGTAGAGAGCAGTCCGTTATGACCAACGCACCGAACACCGAATCCAGCGCCCTGTATCGCGTCCACCGCCCCCAGACCTTCACGGAACTGGCAGGGCAGGACCCGGTCGTCACGGCGCTTCGCCAGGCCGTCGCGACGGAACGGGTAGGACATGCCTACCTGTTCACCGGACCGCGCGGCACCGGCAAGACCTCGACGGCACGGATCCTGGCCAAGGCGGTGAACTGCGCGAAACCCAAGCAGGGTGAGCCGGACGGCACCTGCGATGCCTGCACGGCCATCGCCAGCGGCTCGTTCCTGGACCTGATCGAGGTCGACGCGGCCAGCAACCGCGGCATCGACGAGATTCGGGAGCTCCGCGACAAGGTCCGGGTCGCGCCGACCCTCGGCAGGCGGAAGGTGTATCTGATCGACGAAGTCCATATGCTGACCAAGGAGGCCTGGGGCGCGCTGCTCAAGACGCTCGAGGAGCCGCCGGAGTTCGTGACGTTCATCCTGGCGACGACGGAGCCGGAGAAGGTGCCGGCGACGATCAGTTCCCGCTGCCAGCGGTTCGACTTCCGTCCGGCGACCCCCCAGATGCTCCGGACGCGGCTGGAAGCGGTCGCGAAGGCGGAGTCGCTGAAGGTGGAACCGGAAGCGCTCGAGGTCGTCGCGCGCGCCGCCGCCGGGTCGTTCCGCGACGCCCTCTCCATGCTCGACACGCTGGCTGCTTCGGGCGGCCCGGTCACCGCGGCGGCGGCGCGTGACGCGCTCGGCATCGCCGGCGACGCCCACCTCGATGCACTGGAGACGGCGGTGCAGCGGCGCGACCAGGCCGCGGCGCTCGCGGCCATCGACGAGGCGGCCCGCGCCGGCGTGGCGGCGGACGTGTTCCGGACGGCGTTGGTCTTCCGGCTCCGCGAACGCCTGCACCAGGCCGCGGCCGGCAAGACCGACTGGCCCGCGCCCGACCTGATCCGTGCGCTCAAGCTCCTGCTGGCCGCCGGCGAGTGGGCGAAGGACAGCCCGGTGCCCGAGCTTCCGCTCGAGGTCGCCGTGATCGAATTCATCGGTGGTGCCGCCACGCCGGCCGCCGTTACTCCTCCTGCAAACAAACCAACACGAAATCCGGACGGAGGACCGGAGCCCGACGCTCCGGCCTCCGCCGGGCCGGCTCCGGCCGGTTCACGGCACGTGGCGCCGCAAGGGACTGCTAAGCAGGATCCGCCGGCAAACGCTCCCGCCGACCCGCCGGCCAAGCAAGCGCCGCCGGAAGGTGCCCAGGACCTCTGGGAAAAGCTCCTGACGGCGACGAAGGACCGGTACTCGCTTTCCGTGTGCCTGCAGAAGACCAGGGCGACGGGCCTCGCCAAGGACACGCTCACGCTGGCCGTACAGTCACCGTTCTTCCTGAACAAGCTTGACGACCCGGCTACCCGCCGGGCGGTCGAGGGCGAGCTGAAGAAGCTCGCGGGCAAGAAGCTTTCGCTGGACTTGCAGCTCGCGGAAGCCTCGGAAGACCTCTTCGAGGACGCGCTGAAGACGTTCGACGGGGCGGAGGTGCAATGAGTCCGGATTCCCGCCCGACGACCGCTGCCACGCAGGCCCAAGGGCCGATGCTGCCGCAGAACGTGGAGGCCGAGGCCGCCGTGCTTGGCAGCATCCTCCTCGAGGGCGAGGAGAAGATGGAGCTGGTCGTCGACCGGATCCAGCCGACCGACTTCTACCGCAAGGTCAACCAGCTCGTGTTCGAGGCGATGCTCGACGTCTTCAAGAAGAACCAGGAACTCGACATCCTCACCGTCACTCACCGGCTTGAAGAGAAGGACGTGATCGAACAGATCGGCGGCGCCTCGTACCTCGCCGACCTGACCAGCTCGGTCCCGTCCACCACCAACCTGCCGGCCTACGCCAAGATCGTCGAAGAGAGTTCGATCCAGCGGCAGGTGATTACGGTGGCCGGGGAAGTCCGGGACAAGGCGTTCGGCGAGGATTTCGAGAGCGTGAAGCACCTGGTGGACTTCGCCCAGAAACGGCTGTTCGAAGTCGGCCAGGATTTCGCGAAGCAGGACTTCACCACGCTGACCCAGGAACTCGACCATTCGTTCGAGCGCTACGACCTGGCGCACCAGAACCGCGGCCAGCTCCACGGCGTGCCCACCGGCTTCAAGTCGCTCGACAACAAGCTCTCGGGGCTTCAGCCGGCCAACCTGGTGATCCTGGCCGCCCGCCCCTCGATGGGTAAGACGACCCTGGCGCTCAACATCGCGCGGAACGCCGCGGTCAAGCACGGCAAGAAGATCGGCATGTTCAGCCTGGAGATGAGCGCCGACCAGCTGGTGGACCGGCTGGTATCGCTGGAGGCGGGCATCGACTCCTGGAAGCTCCGGACCGGTCTGCTCGGCGAACGCGACTTCGCGAAGATCGCGAACGCTATGGATGCGCTCTCTCGCGCCGAGATCTTCGTGGACGACAACTCGGCCCTGACGGTAATGGACATGCGCGCCCGGGCGCGGCGGCTCCACGCCACCAAGGGGCTCGACATGGTGATCGTGGACTACCTGCAGATGATGGATGCCGGTGGCGCGAAGTCGGATAACCGCGTGCAGGAGATCTCGGAGATCTCGCGGGCGCTCAAGTCGCTGGCTCGGGAGCTGAAGGTCCCCGTGCTCGCGCTCTCCCAACTCTCCCGGGCGGTCGAGCAGCGGGACCGCAAGCAGCCCGAGCTTTCCGACCTCCGGGAGTCCGGTGCGATCGAGCAGGACGCCGACGTGGTGATGTTCATCTATCGCGACGACTACTACCGGAAGGATTCGGACCGGCCGAACATCGCCGACATCATGATCAAGAAGCATCGGAACGGCCCCACCGGCCAGGTCGAGCTGTACTTCTCCGGAGACCGCCAGAAGTTCAGCGACCTCGAGAGGCATGCGCCGTCGGAGGCGTCCGGGCCGCCTGCCGACGAAGCACCGCCGCCGCCCGAGTAGATGCCTCGGATGCACGCTCGGCGCTCCTACGTTCGGGATGCGCCTCGCTCATTCGTACTAGCATCCTCGGCATCTCTCAGGCGGCGGCGCATGTCTTCCGTGGGCCCGCCAGGCGAGTGCCGAGAGCGCTAGTACTGATAAGTGAGGCGCCAACCGACCCCAGGAGCGCCGAACGACGCGTTCGAGGTGCTCGCCTGGCGGGCTCTTCACAGGGGCGGCTCACTTCGCTAGGATGAGCTCTGCGCAAACGAACACATCGTGGGCGCTTTTTATTTCGGTCCATAGCCGTCCGGTCCGCGGGACCATCTCGAACCATGAAACTATCCATCGTCATTCCCGCCTATAACGAAGCCCGGCGTTTGCCGAGCACGCTCGCAAGCGTCGCGGAATATCTCGAGGTCTCCGACCTGTCCGCGGAGGTGATTGTCGTCGACGACGGTTCCAGCGACGGGACGGTCAAGGCTGCCAAAAGCGTGCCTGGACGCGGCATGCCGCCGAAGGTGATCGGCTTCGAAGGGAACCGCGGCAAAGGTGCCGCCGTCCGCGAGGGGCTCCTCGCCGCGACCGGCGACTTCGTCCTGTTCATGGACGCCGACAACTCCACGCACATCTCCGAGGTCGAGAAGCTCCTGGCGGCGGCGACCGGGAAGGAAGCGCCGGAGGTCGTGGTCGGCAGCCGCTACCTGCCGGGCTCCGACATCCGGATCAAGCAGCCGTGGTACCGCGTTTGGATCTCTCGCTGGGGGAATCGGATGATCCGTTACACCGTACTGCCGGGCGTGATCGACACCCAGTGCGGATTCAAGCTGCTGCGGCGCGGCGCCGCCCGGGAGGTCGCCTCCGCGATGACCCGCGAAGGGTTCAGCTTCGACATCGAGCTGCTGACGATCGCGCGCCACTACGGCTACCGGATCGCGGAAGTGCCGGTGAACTGGTACGACACGCCGGGCACGCGGCTCCGGCCGATCCGCTCGGCGTTCCGGACGCTCCGCGACCTGATCGCGATCCGCTTTAACCTCGTGCGCGGCCGGTACGCGCCGGTGACGAAGTAGCGCGGGCAAACGCAACTTGAGCTGCTTGTCCGGTCGCGCCATTAGACGTACCGTAGAGTCATGGCATTCGACAAGATGAAACAGGCCAAGGAGCTCAACGAGTTTCGCAAGCAGGCCCAGAAGATCCAGAAGGAACTCCGCGACACCCTGATCGAGGTAACGGAAGCCGAAGGCAAGGTCAAGGTCGTGTTCACCGGCGAGCAGAAGCTTGAGGAAGTGGAGATCGACGAGTCGCTGCTCGAGGCCGGCAACAAGAAGGATCTCGAGAACCACCTCAAGAACGCGGTCAGTCAGGCGATCAAGCAATCGCAGCAGGTCGCGGCCCAAAAGATGCAGTCCATCACGGGCGGCATGGGTCTGCCGGGGATGTGATGGCCGTGCATCGCCGCGCGAACGGATTGATTGACTTTATACCTCAGTAGAGGTATAAAAAGGTGCTTCCTGATGGCGGAACATTCCGTTATTGCTGAGGCACGCACCTGTACACGAGGGAAAGGACGACAGTGGCCACGGTATTCATGACCAAGGCTTTGGTCGAAGAGGCGCTCGCGGAGGCTATCCCGATCGTTGAGCGGATGATCGAGAGCGGAACGACCGAGGGGCGGACGGGCCTCCAGGTCTTCGTCGCCGACCGAACGAACGGGAGGATTCTCACCGCTCGCTTCATTGGCGAGAGCGATCGTGAGAAGTTCTTCGCGAGCGTTGCGGCTTCCAAGCTGGACATCTCACTACGGACCGGTCGCAACACCTACGACGTCCGGCTCTGCGAGCGGGACGAGGGCGAGACCCGCTACTACGGCAGCGTGGTGCTTGGCAACATCGTCGTCGCGGCCTCGGGTTTCCAGGCCTACTACGACGAGATGGTTTGCGGCATCCTCGCCCACACCATCCAGGCGAAGATGAAGGCGGCGGCACACGTGCTCGAGCAGAACACCGAGCGGCACTGGCTCGAGAACGAGGACTTGGGAATTCGGCTCCAGCGCCAGCACTGACCGTTACCTCCGCTACACCAGGGACCAGACATCGACGATCTGGCCCTCTGCGGGCTTTCAAAATTACACTAATTTCGAGAGCCCGCTTTTTTGTTGTCCGCGCGAAGTCTCTTAGTAAAACGCGTCCGGCTCCAGGCCGTACTCCGGATCGATGCTGGTAGATGGAGGCTGCTCCTCGAACCGTTCGGCGATCGCGACGGCGTCCGCCGAAACGCTTCCTACCGTCGAGTCCGCGGCAATCGGAATCTCGATTTGCACTATGGATCGCGGGCTATTTGGAACGCGTCGCACGCTTCCCAGTTCGCAGGCGATTTCCCGGTTCGCTGGAGTAAGTGACCCATAATCGATGAACATTGTCACGGCGCCGTACGCTATATCTTCCCGGTTAGCGGACGTAAGCGTGGTGGGTACGTTTTTGTCGTAGAGAATCCGGCACGCTTCGACTAACGGCTGTTCGATATATCGAGGGATATCTTCCCGGTAGAATCGCAAACAGGAAAAATAATGCAGCGGCTCGACCTCGTGAACCGAGGCCGTGGGCGGGAGCATCTCCGGAATCGGCGGATCGACCGGAAATTCATAGGGGGATTCACGCTGTTCGGAGGCGGCCATAGCTGGATATACTAAACCCATGCAGATCATCCCCACAAGCGTCGAACGGCTGATCACCGAGCTCGAGAAACTCCCCGGCATCGGGCCGAAGTCGGCCAGCCGGCTCGCGTTCTATCTGATCAAGGCGCCCCAGCAGGACGTAGAAGGGCTCGGCCAGTCGCTCCTCACCCTCAAGGAAGGACTCCAGCACTGCCGGACCTGCTTCAACTTCGCGGAGTCCGAACAGTGCGCGGTCTGTGCCAGTGCCGGTCGGGACGACCGCTCCATCTGCGTGGTCGAGGATCCGCTCGACATCGTGGCCCTCGAGCGGGCGGGAAGCTTCAAGGGCCGTTACCACGTGCTGCATGGCGCGATCGCGCCGATCGAAGGCATCGGCCCCGAGCAGCTCAAGGTCGCCGAGCTGGTCGAGCGGTTGAAGGGCGCCGAGGTCGAGGAAGTGATCATCGCCACCAACCCGAACCTGGAGGGCGAGGCGACCGCGCTCTACATCCAGAAACTGATTAAGCCGCTGGTGCCGACGGTCACCCGGCTGGCCTCGGGCCTGCCGATGGGCGGCGACCTCGAGTACGCCGACGAGCTGACGCTCTCCCGCGCCCTCGACGGCCGCCGCGAATTCTAAGCGCTGCTCGCCGGAGGGCGGTAAAGTGAAGGGGTGAACCTCCGACTCTACAACACGCTGCGCCGGAAGAAGGAGTCGTTCGAGCCGTCGGCCAAGACGGTCTCGATGTACGTGTGCGGCCCCACGGTCTACGACGCCGCCCACATCGGGAACCTCCGCACGTACGTGTTCGAGGACGTCCTGCGCCGCTGGCTCAGGCACGGCCACGGCTATCGCGTGAAGCAGGTGATGAACGTCACCGACATCGAGGACAAGATCATCGCCGGGGCAAAGGCGAAGACGCTGGACGAGGTCCGAGCGTACACCAAGCCGTACGAGCAGCGCTTCTTCGCCGACTTGCGGGCGCTCGGTATCGAGCAGGCGGAATCGTATCCGAAAGCCACGGAATACGTGCCCCAGATGATCGCCCTGATCGAACGGATCATAGAGACCGGGTTCGCCTACGAGCGGGAAGGTTCCGTGTATTTCGACGTGCGGCGGTACAACGACCAGCATGGCTATGGCGTACTGCAGAAGATCGACCTATCCGGCTTCAACTCACAGGCACGGATCGATAACGACGAGTACGACAAGGAGACGGCGCAGGACTTCGCGCTCTGGAAGGCGGAGCCCGCAGGCGCGCCCGGATGGAAGAGCCCGTGGGGGCACGGCCGGCCGGGCTGGCACATCGAGTGTTCGGCGATGGCGGAAGCGGAGCTTGGCGGCAAGCTTCCCGCCGACATCCACGCCGGGGCGGTGGACCTTACGTTCCCGCATCACGAGAACGAAGTCGCCCAGACCAAGGCGGCGAGCGGGAAGGACCTGGCCCGGTTCTTCGTGCACGGCGAACACCTCCTGATCGACGGCGAGAAGATGGCGAAGTCCGAAGGGAACGTGGTCACGCTGGAGGACGTCACGGCAAAAGGGCACCGACCGGTGCACCTGCGGATCCTGTTCCTCCAGGCGCACTACCGCAGCAAGTTGAACTTTACCTGGGAGAGCCTGGCGGCTGCCAAGGAGAGCTACGAGCGCATCCAGGCGTTCTATGACCGGCTGGCCACGGCACCGGTGCCGGCGCAGGAAGATCCCGCCGCGGTGGCGAAGCTGATCGCCGAGGCGCGCGAGCGGTTCACGCAGGCGATGGACGACGACCTGAACACGGCCGAGGCGCTGGCAGCCGTCTTCGACTTCGTGCGGGACGGCAACGTCCTGATCGACGAGGGCGAGCTGGACGACGCCGACCTGGGCGCCGTGCTCCGGGCGCTGAAGGACTGGAACGCCGTGCTCGGCGTGTTCATGCTCGAAGCGGGCCGCCCGCCCGCCGCGGTCGCGAAGCTCGCCGAGGAGCGGCAGGCCTCCCGCGGACGCGGCGAGTACCAGGCGGCCGACGAGCTCAGGCAGCGGATCGAAGCCAAAGGCTGGCTGGTCGAGGACACGCCGGACGGCCCGCGCCTGCGGAAACGTTGATCCACGCGTTTGTAATATCTCACAAAGGGTTTGCCAGGCATGCTTGCGCACGCCTGAGCGTGCGTGTAGGATAACCGCGCAGTAAAAAATAACGCACGAGGAGGTAACCCATGGTGCAAGCATACTGCGTAAAGGAACGTAAGAAGGTCGAGATGAAGGACCCGAAAGAGGTCACTCTCAAGAACGGCCGCCCGGCAGTCTCAGGCGTATGCCCTGACTGCGGCACGAAGCTCTTCAAGATCGGCAAGCTCGATCCGGAAAGCTAAGTTCACGGTTGACTGATGAACGGCCCGCCTGACGGCGGGCCGTTTGCTAATCTGGCTTGCATTTTCAGGCCTACGGGGGACAATCAGGGCAGATGCCTGCCAAGAAGCCAGCCGCGAACGCGAAGAAGAAGCCCGCCGCCAAGAAGCCGGCGGCGAAGAAAGCCGCGCTTTCGAGCACCAAGCCCAAGGCCGAGAAGCCGATCGGGCGGGTGACGCACTACTTCGACAAGGTGAAAGTCGCCGTTATCAGCCTGGAAAAGGGTAAAGGGCTGAAAGTCGGCGATACCGTGCGTATCGAGGGCGGTGACCTCGACTACGAGCAGAAGATCGAGTCGCTGCAGGTCGACCATGAGGCGGTCAAGGCGGTAAAGGCCGGCGACGACTTCGGGACCAAGGTGAAGAAGAAGGTCCACGAAGGCTACCGCGTCTACAAGGCCTAGAGGGTTGCAAAAGTAGCTTCATTATGAGTATTATGGGCGGGTCCCGTTAACAATCCGCTCTAGGAGGTTTTGCGTGAAGAAGCGCATGTCGTTCCTGATGGTCCTCGTGGCCGCACTCATCGTGGCGCTCACCGCCGCGCCGGCATTCGCCGGCACGGTCGTGCCCGGTCACGACCCGAACAAGCACCCCGATCGCATCGACGCCGACGGCAACGGCTTTCCCGACGAGGGAGTCACCGTCAACGGTCACTACACGCTCGAGCAGTCCGGCTGCTCGTACGTGGTGAACTACCGCGGCAACTTCGAGAACGATCCCTATCTCGACAGCGGGTACATCTACAACAACGTCCGCTGTCCCGAGGGGCCGTACAACTACCTGATCGTCCACGAGACGGACCCGCGCTACCGCGGCAATCCCGACTGGTCGATCTGGGAGACGTGGGAGTTCCACACGCTGACGGTGCCTGGCGTGGGCAATCTCGTCCGGCCGTACACCCACGTCGGTTCCTGACCGACCCGACCTGACGTACCGGCCATCCGGCCACTGAACACCTAGGGCGAGCGCCTGCCGATCCATTCATCACTCGATGAATCCGGCAGGCGTTTTCCCATACCCGCTTGCCGGAGTGACTGCGCTACAATAGGCACGTCCCACGGGACATTCGGGGATCGTCTAATGGTAGGACGCCAGGTTTTGGTCCTGGAAATCGGGGTTCGACTCCCTGTCCCCGAGCCAGGGGCTGGGGCTTAATCCGATTTGTAATCCGATATACTGGCAGCATGTTGCCTGGACGCCTGTCCGTTGTCACCCTGGGCGCGAGAGACAAGAAGAACCTTGCCGCCTTTTATAAGGCCCTCGGTTGGAAGCCGGTCATTGAGATGGAGGGCGATATCACGGTGTTCCAGCTCCGCGGGGCCCTGCTGTCGCTTTTTCCGATCGAGAAACTGGCCGAAGACGGGAAGACCAGCGAGGTGCCGCCGACGGACGGCATCGGCCTCACCCTTGCCGTGATCGTCGACGAGAAGAAGCAAGTGGACACGGCGATCTCCGAGGTTCGTACGGCCGGCGCAAGGGTCACGAAAGAGCCCCGGGACGAGGCGTGGGGAGGCCGATCTGCCTACTTCGCCGACCCGGAAAATAATTACTGGGAAGTGGTTTGGCTGCCGGAGGGCAACATGCGTCAGGCGGTTCGCAAGGCCGGAGGTTTTTGAAACTGGACGGGAAACTGATGATCGTTGGCACAACGGGCCTATCCGGGCAGCCCGATCCGTGCATGCCCGTTCGGAGCCCTTAGTTCCATCATGTTAAGGTCGAGGTGCTATGGTTAAAGAAATTTCAACGGAAGAGGTAAAAAGCACGTTGGATTCCAATGAGAATCTTTACCTCGTTGATACGTTGACCGCCAACAGCTTCGCGGCACGGCATATCCCGGGGGCAAGGAGCCTGCCGTATACACCTGATTTCGCACGGCAGTTCGAGGAGAAGATCGGCGCGCCGAAAGACGCGGAAATCGTTACGTACTGTGCCTCAAGCGGCTGCCAGCTCTCCGCGCTTGCGGCCAGCGCCCTGGAGGGAGCTGGCTACACCAACGTCGGGCATTACGTTGACGGCCTGGCAGGCTGGCAGGACGCCGGACACGAGTTTGCAGGCGAAACGGCGACGTAGGTCCATGGGTTTTCCTGGAAGCAGGCGGACTGGTTCAAAGAGCTTGCTGACTGAAACCTCTAGGAATCGCAGATAAGTAGTGCGTCATCCTCGGTTGTGTGTTTTCGGTCGAAGGGCGGTTCTCGAGTTCCTGTTACGTTCCAAGGTTTTTTCTGAATTTTTGAGCGTTCCGGATTCCTGGCGTAAGCTTGGAGCATGGATTTCAAAGCGAAGCTCGCTGCCAGCGTCAAACGGAACGATTCGCTCCTCTGCGTAGGGCTGGACAGCAGCTTCGGGCGGCTGCCGGAGCACCTGCGCGCCGCCGCCGAGCCGATGTTCGAATTCAATCAGGCCATCATTGACGCCACGGCCGACCTGGTCTGTGCATTCAAGCCGAATAGTGCATTCTACGAAGCGCAGGGTGCGGACGGGTTGGCGCAGCTCCGGAAGACCTGTCAGTACATCCGCGAACGGCATCCCGAGACGCCGATCATCCTCGATGCCAAGCGGGCCGACATCGGCAGCACGAACGAAGGGTACGTGGAGTACGCGTTCGACTACCTTGGTGTGGACGCGATCACGATCCAGCCGTACCTCGGCAGCGAAGCGATCCAGCCGTTCCTGGAGCGGGCTGATAAAGGAATCATCATCCTGTGCAAGACCTCGAATCCCGGTGCCGGCGAATTGCAGGACTTGCCGATCGGTGGCCAAAAACTCTATCAGCATGTAGCGACCATCGTCCGCGACGAATGGAACCGGAACGGGAACTGCCTGCTGGTCGTCGGGGCGACGTATCCGGAGGAGATGCGGGAGATCCGGCAGATCGTCGGTGACGACATGGCGTTCCTGGTGCCGGGGGCGGGAAGCCAGGGCGGTGACGTGGAGGCTACCGTGAAGGCGGGCGTGACGGCGGCGGGCGACGGACTGATCATCAATTCCACGCGGGATATCATTTTCGCGTCCGGCGGCGAGGATTTCGCGGAGGTCGCGCGCGAACGGGCGCAAGGACTGAGGGACACGATCAACACGTATCGCCTCGAACTGCACGCGGCGTAGGTCAGTCTTTCAATCCTTGAACTGCGTCCACGCGAGAAAGACGCCGAACGAAGCGATCGCCAACGCGGCCGGGAACACCGCACTGCTCCAGAAATGGGCTACGCCTGCCAGCGCGAAGCAATTCACGGCCGCGGCCAGCGCCAGGTTCACCTCCTTGGCGCAGGCATAGCGCAGTCCCTGCCGGGAGATCTTCGAGTGGAACCGGGTCGTGAAGCTGCTGTCGAACGCGTTCCAGATCAGGCTGTACGCGGTCCGGATGCCGGTCACGAGCAGCGGGGTCGTAGCGAACAGGAACGAGACATAGCTGCCGACCTGCAGGAGTGACGCCGCCTTGTTCGAGGCCAGGCGGTTCCTGTCGATGAATCGCCCGTAGAGCAAGGTGATCAGCATTTCCAGGATGAACACGGCGGCCATGATTGCACCGAACAGCTCGAGTGAATCCGCCACGAAGAACACCAGGAGCGCTACCACCACGTTGCTGAATCCTACGTTGATCCCGAATCCGGTGAAGGCCCAGGCGTCTCTTCGGAATACCTTCGATGTGGAGTGGCGGAGGACATCGCGGTACCTGAGGCGTCCGTCATGCTCAAGGTCGCCCAGCAGGAACCACACGGAGAGCGAGGAGAACGTGATGAACAGTCCGGCCACCAGCGCTACCGGCAGGAACGAATCCCATACCGCCACCGAGTACGTCGCGAACAGCACCGCCAGGGCGCCGGTCAGGCTGGCGATCACCATCTCGAGCGTCAGGTACCGGCCGCGGTTGTATTCGCGGATGAAGCTCGCCGTCATGTAGTGCTTGGTCGGGTAGTAGATGCCGCGCGCTATCGCATGCAGGATGAAGCTCAGGTAGCCGACGACGGGGTAGATACTGATCATACTCAGCGCGAGGAAGTATGCCGCCAGCAGTACATTCGCAGCGACCACCGTACGCTTGAACCCGTACTTCGTGGTCAGGACGCCGCTGAACGGGTGGATCACCGCGCGGAGCAGGAATTCCGCGCCGAAGTAGAGGAAGATCAACGGTAGGGAGATCCCTTCGACATACAGGAACGCGCCGACGAACGACAGGACCAGCGACGAGGCGTACTTGATCCCGATCGTATTGAAGTACAACGCGAGGTAGTCCCGGTTTGAGATGTAGTTTTTGATCATTATGTTTTTCGGGGTCCGTGGACACCTACCGGTTCATGATACGTGGAAAACTTGCTTGGGTCAGACGGTCAGGCGGGCAATGAAGCGCTATCATGATGGCATGATGAGGATTACCGAGGCAGAGGCGAACCAAGCGTTTCGCGAGGGTCAGGCTGACGCGATTCGGAGAGAGGTCCGGCGCGACGCAGCGTTGTGGTCGTTGCTGCCGGCGCTGGTAGAGTATGCCGTGGAGCGCGGTGTCGCGCGTGAGGCTTTGGAGCGGGGCACTCGGCTTAGGCACGCACCGGACGATGAAGGCGAGGACCGCGTGCTCTTCGTACTGGACTGGCAGTCTGGTTCGGAGTATGAGATCGCGGTGGATTGCCGTTCCGGTGAGCTCGTCAGTCATCGCGGAGCGGCGGATTCGGCGGCTGTTGTGGATGTGACTCATAGCAGAGACACATGGCTGGACCCCCGGCAGGCCGTTGATCAAGTGCTGGAGAGGATTTACCAGGAGCTGCGACGGCAGTAGTCGCTTCTGCTTAAATGAAACCGTGCCGAAAGAAAAACTGATCGTCCTGGATCGGGATACGAGCTACCGGGTCCGGAGCCATCCGCGTGCAAAGCATGTCCGGATTTCCGTCCGGCCGGGTGGTGATGTAGTGGTGACTAAACCGCGTCGCGTCCCGCTGTGGGCGGTTCGCCGGTTCGTTACGGCGAAACAGGGCTGGATCGCGACGGCCCGCGCCCGGCGGCAGACGAGTCCGATCCCGGAAGTACTCGAACGCTCGCACGAACACTACCTGGCGCATCGGGAGGCCGCTCGCGCGCTTCTGACGGAGCGCGCCGACCACTGGGCCGCTCGGCTCGGCTGTCGCTACCGTCGCTTGTCCGTCCGCCGGGTGGCCTCGCGGTGGGGGAGTTGTTCGCACGGCGGAAACCTCAGTTTCAACTACAAGCTGCTGTTCCTGCCGGAGCGGCTCGTCGATTACGTGGTTGTGCACGAGCTGTGCCACCTCCGTGAACTCAACCACTCGCCGCGGTTCTGGGCGCTGGTCGGGGAGGCGCTTCCCGACTACGAGCGGCTCCGGACCGAGCTTTGGAAGCTGTAGCAGCAAGGGCCGAATGGCTGCGAACGGACACCATCCGCGCCAAACGCGGGTTTTTTGCGTAGACTAGAGCCTATGCGCCAGCCGCACGACATCCGGAACATCGCGATCATCGCCCATGTGGACCACGGGAAGACCACGCTGGTCGACGGTCTGCTCAAGCAGTCCAAGACGTTCCGCGACAATCAAGCCGAGATGCGCGCCAGCTTGATCCTCGACACCGGCGACCTGGAGCGCGAGCGCGGCATCACCATCTCCGCCAAGGCGGCGGCCGTGGAGTACGAGGGCACCAAGATCAACATCATCGACACGCCCGGCCACGCCGACTTCTCCGGTGAGGTGGAGCGTACGCTCGGGATGGCCGACGGCGTGATCCTGGTGGTGGACGCCCAGGAGGGCCCGATGCCGCAGACCACGTTCGTACTGAAGAAGGCGCTCGCGCTCGGCCTGAAGCCGATCGTCGTGCTGAACAAGGTGGACAAGCCCAATGCCCGGACCGAGGAAGCCAAGGACGAGGTGGAGCATCTCTTCCTGGACCTGGCCGTCTCGGACGATCAGCTGGACTTCCCGACGTATTACGCGATCGCGCGGGAGGGGAAGGCCTGGAGTGAGCCGCCGGCGGATCCGACAGTGGCTGCAAATCTCCAGCCGATCTTTAGGGCGATCCTGGAACACGTACCCGCACCACCGGGCGATCCCGACGGACCGTTCCAAATGCAGGTATCCGCGTTGGCCTGGGATTCCTTCCAAGGTACGTACGCGATCGGGCGGATCCAGCGGGGAAGCGTGAAGAAGAACGACCCCGTGGCACGGATCGCGACGGACGGCAGTGTCACCCCGGCCAAAGTGGCGACAATCTTCACCTCCAAGGGACTCGGTCGGGCGGAAGAAGCGGCGGCCGGATCCGGCGAGATCGTCCAGCTTACCGGCATCGAGGGCGTGATGATCGGCGAGACGATCACCAACCCCGACCGGCCCGACCCGTTCCCGGCGATGGAGATCGAGGCACCGACCCTGAAGATCGCGATCGGTCCGAACACCTCGCCGTTCTCCGGCCAGGAAGGGAAGTTCTCGACGTCGCGGCAGATCGGGGCGCGGCTCAAGAAGGAGTTGGAAACCAATGTGGCGCTGCGGGTCGAAGAGCAGGGGACGTCGTTCATGGTGTCCGGACGCGGCGAGCTTCACCTGTCGATCCTGATCGAAACGCTGCGGCGCGAAGGATTCGAGCTGGAGGTCGGCCGGCCGCAGGTCGTCACCAAGGAGGAAGACGGAAAGGTCCTGGAGCCGGTCGAGGACGTGATCATCGAGGTGCCGGAGGAATATACCGGTGCGGTCACCACGGAGTTGGGCCGCCGGAAAGCGCAGCTCCAGGAGATGCAGCCGACCGCGAAGGGGGTCACCCGGTTCACGTACAAGCTTTCCACGAACGCCCTGCTCGGACTGCGCAACGCCCTGCTGACCGCCACCAAGGGGACGGTGGTGATGAACAGCCTGCTTGCCGGGTACGAACCGCAGAAGCCTCCCTTGCAGAAGCTTCGCAACGGCGTGCTAATCTCCGCCCAGACCGGCGTCGCCGTCACGTACGGCCTGCTGGTGGTCG
>CAYZCS010000015.1:0-17930 GCA_964476895.1 uncultured Candidatus Saccharibacteria bacterium
TCGGCGTTCACCTGGGCGCCGCGCTCGATCCCGTCGGCGAACCCCAGCTCGTCGAGCTCGTAGAGGAGCGACTTCGAGAGCCCCATCGCGGTGCTCGATCGCTCGGCCAGCTCCGCCACGTACGCCCGCGCGTCGTCGGAGAAGGTATGGCGCGAGTAGACGCAGTTGACGAGGCCGATCTCGCGCGCCCGCTCGGCGTCCACGCGGCCGCCGCGAACGACCAGCTCGAAGGCGCGCTTCTCGCCCACGCTCCGGATCAGCATCGTCATCACCATGGCGGGGACGAAGCCGATGTGGACCTCCGGGTATCCGAGGTACGCGTCATCGGCCGCCAAAATCAGGTCGCAGGCGGTGGCCAGGCCCGCGCCCCCGGCCAGCGCGTTGCCGTGGATCGCGGCCACGATCGGCTTGGGGAGCCGGCGCATGTGGACGAACAGCCGGCCCAGCTCGCGGGCGTCGGCCACCAGCTCGTCGCGATCGGCCCCGACCATCGCCTCGATGTGCGCCAGATCGGCGCCGGCGCAGAAGTCCTTCCCTTCGGCGTCGAGCAGGATCGCCTTCACCCGGTCGTCCGCCTCGGCGGCCGCGAACGCCTCCTCGAGCTCCTCGATCGTGGCCGGATCCAGCGCGTTTCGCTTCTCCGGGCGGGACAACGTGACCACGGCGACGCCGTCGTCCTCGACCCGGTAGCGGACGCGTGGCTCGCTCATCGGGCGGGACCCGTCTCGGAAGGGTCGCGGACGTCGCCGTCGGCCTGCGGAACGGCCTCGCCCCGGACCCGATCCACCGAGTCCAGCACGTCGTCGGACACGTCGTAGCGCCGCTCCTGGGCCTTCGTCTTGAGGATCGCGATCCGGGTCTCGAGCTCGGGCGGTCCGAGGTCGGCGATCATGCCCATGGTCAGGCGGCTCATCAGCCGTTCCTCGAGCGTCGCGATCGCCTTCGGCGGCCGGTCGGAAGTGAGGACGATCTGCTTGTCGGCGTCCTTGAGCGCGTTGAACGTGTGGAAGAATTCCTCCTGGGTCTGCACCTTGCCGGCCATGAACTGGATGTCGTCGATCATCAGCACGTCCACCTTGCGGTACTTGTTCTTGAGCCGGGCGGTCTTGTTGGCTTGGATCGAGGAGATCACCTCGTTGGTGAACTTCTCCGCCGTGACGTAGAGGACTTCCTTGTCGCTGGTGCGGCGGATCTCGCTGCCGATCGCGCGGATCAGGTGGGTCTTGCCGAGCCCCACCGGTCCGTAGATGAAGAGCGGGTTGTACGTGGTGCCGGGATTCTTCGCGACGGCCTTAGCGGCGGCGTGGGCGAGCTGGTTGGAGCCGGAGACGATGAAGTTCTCGAACGTGCAGCGGACCTGGGGCGCCGCTGACTTGCTGCCGCTCCGGGACGGACGCGCCGCCGGGGTGGATTCGGAACCTTCGTCCGAATCGGACTCGGAGGTTTCCGCATCGGGATTCGCGACGGGGGCCCCGGCTTCCGGCCGTCCGATCTTGTACTCGAGCTTCGAGACTTCGGGGGCGTGCTTGGTGACCGCGGAGAGGATATCGTCGCTGAACTTCCGCTTCAGCCATTCCTTGGCGAACGCGCTCGGTACGAGGATCCGGGCGGTGTCGCCCTGGACCTCCAGGAGCTCCGTGTGCTTCAGCCACGTGGAGAAGTTCGGGCGCGAGATCGTCACCTGAAGCTCACCAAGAACGGCCTGCCAAATTTTTTTGGGGTCCATCAATACGTTTTCCAAGTTGTGCTCCGACATGATAGCAGAGCTATCCACAGCATACATAATCCCCGCCGATCATCCCCAACTCCGGCAGAAACATCCCCAGATCCCGCCGGAAACGGGTCGGCGGGACGGTCACTCGCGCGACGAAATGCGGTACACTGGACGGGTGGTTAAGCGAACATACCAGCCCTCGAAGCGCCGCCGGGCACGCAAACACGGGTTCCGGAAGCGCATGCAGACCCGGGACGGCCAGCAGATCCTGGCGCGCCGCCGGGCCAAGGGACGCAAGCGCCTGACGGTGACGGCGTGACGGCGGCCTCGCTCATCATGATGATTCCGCGGACGTTCCGGCTCAGGAAGACCGACGAATTCGACCGGGTATTCAGCGAAGGCCGGGCCGCACACGGCCGGCTGATCAGCCTCCGGCTCCGTCCGGCGGACGGATTCAAGGCCGGGTTCGTGGTCGGCAAGTCCGTCAGCGAACGGGCCGTCGTCCGGAACCGGACGAAGCGCCGGCTCCGGGACATCGTGCGTACGGCCCAGCCCCGGCTCGGCACCGCCGAGATCGTCGTTTCGGCGAAGCGTCCGGCGGCTACGGCCGAACATGCGGCGTTGGCCGATGAATTCAATGCGCTGCTCGCGCGACTGGAACGGCCGGAGGACCGCGCATGAGCCGCCGCGCCGTCATCGGCCTGATCGCCCTGTACCAGCGAACCCTCTCGCCGGACCACGGCTGGCTCAAGGGCCGGCGGCCGTACGGTACCTGCCGGTTCCACCCGACCTGCTCGGAGTACGCCAAGGAAGCCGTGGAGCGGTTCGGGGTACGCCGGGGCCTCTGGCTCGGCATGAAGCGGATCGGCCGCTGCCACCCCGGCGCCGCCGGCGGATTCGACCCCGTAAGGAGATAACGAGGAACCATGGAACTACTCACGACCATCTTTTTCGACCCGATATTCAACGCGCTGATCTGGCTGTACGGCCTGACTGGCGACTTCGGCGTCGCGATTATCGTACTGACCCTGCTGGTCCGGCTGGTGGTGGGGCCGTTCTCCGCCAAGGCGTTCAAGGCGCAGCGGCGGATGCAGGCGCTGCAGCCGGAGCTCAAGAAACTCCAGGAGAAGCACAAGGACGACCGCGAGACGCTGGCCAAGGAGATGATGGCTTTCTACCAGAAGGAGGGCGTGAACCCGGCGGCCTCGTGCCTGCCGACGCTGGTCCAGATTCCGTTCCTGATCGTGATTTTCTTCGCGATCAAGGACGTAATTGAAAATAAGGCGTTCGACCTCTACCCGTTCGTCTCTCATCCCGGTGAAGTGGACAAAATGTTCTTTGGCGTGCTCGACCTTTCGACGGTCGGCTTCCAGCCCTCGAACATCATCCTCGGCGTAATCACCGCGGGCGTGATGTTCTGGCAGGCGCGGATGATGATGCCGAAGGACGGCGAGATACCGGGCATGAGCCGGCAACTGATGTTCCTGTTCCCGGTGCTGACGCTGGTGTTCGCGGTCATCCTGCCGGCCGCCCTGCCGCTCTACTGGGCCAGCTCCACCGCCTTCACGATTCTCCAGCAGTACTACATCATCCGGCGGCATCCGCTGTCGGCGGAACGGGCCGTGGCCGTGGAAGACTGGAACGAGGCGAACCCGTCCGACCCGGTGGACGGCGCGGCCAAACGGAAAACGAAGGGCACGCAGGCCAGAGGAAAACGAGGCAAGAAAGGCGCCCAGGTGACCGTCCGGTCGCGCGGCAAGGGCAGTAAGGGTAAGGGCCGGAAATGACGACGCAGACCCTCACCCAGCCCCGTGAACTGCTCGCCGAGCTCCTGGCGAAGATGGGAATAGACGCCACGGTCGAGCAGCGCGAGGACGACCCGCCGCTGCTAGAGATCGTCGATGTCGAGGACCCGGCCACGCTGATCGGCCATCGCGGCGAAGCGATCCGTTCGCTCCAGCACGTGCTGCGGGTGATGGTCGCGCGCGCCGGCGGCTCGCCGACCGCGATCGTGGATGTGGACGGCTACCGCAGCCGCCAGCAGGACCAGCTCAAGGAGACCGCCAAGCAGAAGGCGGAAGAGGTGAAGCAGACCGGCCGGCTGACCGTGCTCTCGCCGATGACCTCATACGAGCGGCGGCTGGTACACGTGGAGCTGCGGGACGATCCCGAGGTGACCACCGAGTCGATCGGCGAGGGCGGCGGCCGGCGGGTGATGATCAAGAAGATCGAGAGCTGACGCCCCCAGCTTCACGCTCAAACGCCTTCAAAGCAACGACACATCCGAAGTAACGCGCGGAGCCCAGCCCCGTAGCGTTTTTCGCGCAAAGCCGGGAGCGTCAGCCCACGCAGACCTCTACAATGAGTTTATGAAGGCTGCTTGGATGCGCCTGGGCAAACGCGCGTCGGACCGGTGGGTCCGCGGGCTCTTGCTGCTCACCGTCTTCCTACTTCCCGTCGGGAGCGTCTGGATCATCTCCGAGGCGAACGCCACGGTCGCGGGAGCGCGGAACAGCTTCGCCGTGCCGGTCGTTTACCTGATCGAGGGGCTGGTGCTGCTGACGACCGCGGCATGGAGTGCCACCCGGCTCCGGGACGCCCGGCACCGGAAGGCGTTGCGGCAGGGCGCTTCCCTGTTAGTCCCGCTCCTCGGCCTGGTCGCGCTGGCGGCCGCTTCCGTCCTTTGGGCGCCGCAGAAGCTTTTAGCGGCGGCGGGAGCCGCGCACCTTACCGTCGCGTTTTCCCTGGCGGCCATGCTGGCGTACGAGCTCCGCGACCGCGCGTTCCTTCGGGCGGTATTCTGGACGTTCACCGCGGCCGCCGCGCTCCAGGCCGTCTGGGGCATCGCGCAGTACGCGGCCCAGCAGGACTTCGGCCTCTGGCGGCTCGGTGAGAGCGGCCTGGCGCCGAACAAGACCGGCATCGCCAAGGTCGCGACGGGCGACGGGCCGCTGGTCCGTGCTTACGGCAGCCTTCCGCACCCGAACGTCCTGGCCGCCTACCTGTCCCTGGCCGCGTTCTGGGTCGGCACGGTCGTCTTCTGGAAGAACGGCGAGCGGTCGCGGCTGCGGCAGCTCGGCTTCGCGCTGCTCCTGGCTCTGCTCGGGGCAGGACTGCTCGTGACGTTCTCCCGGGTGGCGATCATCGCCACGCTGGTGGGCGGCGTGCTGGTCGCGCTCTTTTCCTGGCGGCGCTGGCAGTGGCTGCCGTCGGCCGCCGGAATCGCCGCCGCCGTGACGCTCGCGGCCGCGCTCGTGCTGGCTCCGGCGCTGATGCAGCGCACCAGTCTCGAGTCCCGGGAAGAAACCGGCATCACCAACCGCACCGTCGGCTACCGCCAGGCGGCGCTGGTAATCACCACCCAACCGCACGGGGCGGGCATCGGCAACTTCGTCCCGGCGGCGCACCGGCTCGATGCCGGCCGGCCGGCCTACCAGTACCAGCCCGCGCACAACGTGCCGCTGCTCGCGACCGCGGAGCTCGGCCTCCTCGGCGGGGCGCTGCTGGCGTGGTTCGCGGTCCGGCTGGGCCGGCGCTTCCACCGTAGTTCGTCACGGAACCGCCAGGAGCGCTCCGTCGAATTCATGCTGTTCTCCGTCACCGGCGCCTTCGTGCTGATGGCCGCCGCCGACCACTTCCTCTGGAGCCAAGTACCGGGGCTGCTACTGGGCGCGGTGCTACTGGGCGCGTTGCTGTCGCGAGCTAACGATTCGCGATCCGCTTGAGCAGCCGGTAGGGCGCCACCAGGAACGGCAAGCGCCTTTTGATTTTCAACCGTCGCCGGTTGTAGATCAGCGATTTTTGCTTGACCCGCTCGGCGTCCTTGCCGATGTACGAGATGATGGAGATGTCGTTCGGGATGAAGAAGTGCGGCCCGTACTTAGTGAAGTCCCGCTTCTTCCATTGGTGGCGATGGCGCATGTATTCGTTGCCATATTCATCCTCTTGTACGCCGATGTCTTTCGGCGTTACGACGATCACGTTCCGACTGATTTTCAGGCAGTCCTTAAGGAGCCGCTTTCCATCCTTTTCGCTGACATGTTCGATGATATCGACGAGCAACACCAAGTCGTACTTGGTCTTCAGTTTACGTACGGTTTCGGTCGCCTCGCCGATGTAAACGTTATCGTAGATTTTCCGCTGGAGCGGAGTGACGAATTTGGCAAATCCCTCTACCGCGTCTATGCGGTGCTTCCACCTTCCGAAGTCCCCGGAATAATGCTCTTCTTCGTCGCCTCCCCACAGCTCCACGTATTCGCGGGCAAGGAAACCGTACTTGCCGAATCCCGCACCCACGTCGAGCAGCTTCTTTGGATGCGTGAGCATGATCAGCTCGGTGATCTCGTTAATCTTGTAAGGGTGGCTTGAAGGCATGAACCCATCGTACCGCTTTTTCTTTTAATCTTCATCGCGCGTATCCGCGGACCCCGCCATTGCATACAATGAATCCTGCATGAAACAAGCCGCCACGAAGAGCGTCACTAACCGGGTCGCAATGAACACGATCATCCAATCGATCGCGAAGGCGTTCGTGATTGCCATGGGACTGCTCTCGGTCGTCATCCTCACCCGCTATCTCGGCGCGGATGGGTACGGAAAATTCACGCTCGTTCTCGTCTACCTCTCGATCTTCGGCATCGGCGCGGACATGGGGCTGTTCACGATTTCCATCCGGGAAATCAGCAAGAATCTTAAGCGGACGCAGGAAATTTTTTCTAATGTCCTCGCGTTACGAGCGGTACTCGCCACCGGGGTGCTCGGGCTGGCCTTGGCAATCGCCTGGCTGCTTCCGTATGAACCAGACGTCCGGGTCGGCATCCTGATCGCCGGAGGGGCGCACCTCTTCGGGCTGCTGAATTCGGCGATGGTGGCGGTCTTCCAATCACGTCTGGTGATGGGGTATGCCGCACTCGCGGACGTGGCCGGCCGGATCGTCGCACTGGGGGCCGTCATCGCGGTAGCGGCGCTCGATCTAGGTTTCTATGCGGTGGTGGCCACGGCATCCCTTGGTACGTTCATAACGTTCCTGACCTCAACTTGGTTCGTCCGGAAATACGTCAAAATCAAGCCGAAGAAAGATACCGCGCTTTGGAAAAGCCTTCTCAAGGAATCACTGCCGTACGGCTTGACGCTCGTAGTGATCCAGCTCTACTTCAGGGTCGACATCCTGCTCCTCTCGTTCCTCAGGACGAACGCCGAGGTCGGTATCTACGGAGCAGTCTTCAAGGTGTTCGAGCTGCTCGTGGTCTTCTCCGGCTTCTTTAATAATTCCACGTTCCCGATTCTTAACCGGCGGCTGAAGGAGAGCGCCGCCCGCGCCCGTGCATTCACCCAGAAATCGTTCGACATCCTCTTTATCGGAGGCTTGGGAATCGCCGCCGCCGCGTTGTCGCTGGCGCCTTTCGTCATGAGGGTGGTGGGTGGCGAGGAATTCGTGGCTGGCGCCGACGCGTTGCGTATCGTACTGGCGACCATGCCGTTTACCTTCAGCGTACTGGCGCTGGGCGCCTTGCTCCTCGCGATCGGCAAGCAGAAAGTAATGCTCCGGATCAGCATCTACAGCCTGGTGCTGAACATCATCCTCAACGTGATCCTGATACCACCGTACGGATTCATCGGGGCGGCCGTAGGGACGCTGATTTCCGAGATCTTCCTGATTGCCAACTATTACCGCTTTACTCACAAGCTGGCCGGCCTCTCCCTGTCGCCAAGGGTTCCCCTGCGCGCCCTTGCCGCGGCCGCCGTCATGGTGGCGGTGATGATGCCGCTGGCGCACCTGCCCGCCCTGGCGTTCCTTGCCGGATTGGTGGCTTACCTTAGCGGGCTGATGCTCTTCCGGGCGGTGGACCGGGACACGATCGATGAACTGATGCGGATCGTAAGGCGGAAACGGGCATCGTGAGGATTCTTTTCCAACAAATTCGAAACCAGAGTCTCCGAATGGGCGGGGGCTCGATCAGAATGGAGCGGATTGCCGCGGAGCTCCGTCTGCTGGGACACCGCGTCACCATTACCGATCGGCTTACGCCGTCGCTGCGCGGCGTGGATGTAGCGCACATATGGCAGGATCAGCACCCTGATGCATGGAAACAGGGTCGCAATGCCCGAAAGCATGGAACACCCTACGTCGTATCGCCGTTCGGGTTTGAGTGGGACACGTATGGTTTTTGGAACCTTGCCCACCCTGTTTGGCGGATAAGCGCCTCGCTTCTTGGCCCCACCATCAGCCGACGGCTCTTCAGCACCCGGACTCATCGACGGGTGACCGGTCTTTCGAGTTGGCAACAGACGCATGAGCTCTTGGATGAAGCGGCCGCACTGCTTCCTACGTCACAACGAGAGAGAAAGTTCCTTGCCCGACACTATCGAATCTCAGACACGAATATCCACGTAGCACATAACGCTGTGGACACGAAGCGTTTTAGCCGTGGCAGTGTTGCGCGATTTCGTCGCACATACGGCATCGAGCCAGGCTTCATCCTTTGCGCGGCGCGCATCCACGACACCAAGAACCAGCTGGGCTTGGCGAAGGCGCTCCGCGGTAGCGGACACCGGCTGGTGCTGGCCGGCGGACTCAGCCCGGCGGGTCGGGAATACCTGCGGCAATGCCAAGCGGAAGCCGAACGGTCGGGAGTTTCCCTGGCCTACCTCGGATCGCTCAGCCAGGCCGAACTTGCTGACGCGTTCGCTGCCGCTAAGGTCCACGTGCTGCCGAGCTGGGCGGAGACGACCGGACAGGTATCGCTGCAAGCGGCGATCGCGGGCTGTGCGGTCGTGCATACCGCTGAAAGCCCCTGGCGAGAATACTTCGGAGACCGTGCCGAGATCTGCCGTCCCGAAAGTCCCCGGAGCATCCGTCGGGCGATCGATCGAGCGGAACAGATGACCGCACGGCGGAAGCGGGCACTGGCGAAACGGGTCAAGCGATTCACCTGGGAGCGAGCCGCCCGGGAAACGCTGGCCGCATATAATAAGGCCCTTAAGGAAACGAAATGAAAGACAACTCCACGATAGCCATCGACACCCGCTGGCTGGCCGGCCTGCACAGCGGGGTGGCCAAGTACTTGGTGGGATTGATCGGCGCGCTGCCCGAGGCCGACCCGGGACTGGCGTACCACCTGTTCGGCACCAAGCCCCCGCGACGGACCAAGGGTACGGTCCATCACGAGTTCAGCGGCTACTTCCAGTGGGGCATGGAGAACTACTGGCACTTCCTGCGCTGGCCGTCTCCGCGGACGCTCGGCCCCGATCCGGACCTTTGGCACTTCCCGAACTACTCGACCATGCCGACCCGCCGGCCGTACGTCACGACCGTCTACGACCTGGCGTTCGAGCGGTACCCGGAATATACGGAGGCCGAGAACCTGAAGCGGCTCCGGAAGTACCTGCCGGCAACGATCGCCGGCGCCCGGAAGGTGCTGGCGATTTCCGAGGCGACGAAGCAGGCCGTGATCAGGCAATACGGCACGCCGGAGGACAAGATCGTCGTCACCCACCTTGCCGCGGACGAGCGGTTCTCGAAGCGTCTTCCCGCGGCCGACCGGAAGAAGGCGCTGCGTCGCTATAAACTGCGGGACCCGTACTTCCTGGCGGTCGGCAACCTCGAGCCGCGGAAGAACCTGGCGACGCTGTTCAAGGCGTACGCCGCCCAAAAAGACCGGCTGGACCTCCGTCTCGCGATCGCGGGCGGCCAGGGCTGGTACTTCGACGAGACCAAGCGGCTGATCGGTGAGCTCGGCATCACCGACCGGGTCACGTTTCTCGGCTACGTGCTCGACCCGGACCTGCCGGCGCTCTACCAGGGCGCCGAGGCGTTCGTGTTCCCCTCGCACTACGAGGGATTCGGGATTCCGATCCTCGAGGCGATGGCGTCGGGAACGCCGGTCGTGACCTCGAACACTTCGTCGATGCCGGAGGTGTACGGCGACGCCGCGCTGGCGGTGGACCCGGAGAACACGGCGGCGCTCAGCAAGGCCCTGGTCCGGATCACCGACGAACCGAAGCTGCGGAAGGAACTGGTTGCGGCCGGACGGAAACGGGCCCGGAAATTCTCCTGGCAGCGGACCGCCAAAGAGACGGCGGCCGTCTACCGAGACGTGCTCGGAGGCTCCCGATGAGCCGGTACCTCGTGACCGGCGCCGGCGGCTTCGCCGGGAAACACCTGATGTGCGGACTGCTCAAGGACGGGCACGAGGTGACCGGGCTGGTGCGGAAGCCGGGCTCGCTCGGCATCGAGGGGGCGGCGGAGGTCGTCTGCGACCTGTCCGACGAAGCGGCGACCGAGAAAGCGATCGCGGACGCCAGGCCGGAGGGCATCTTCCACCTCGCCGCGCCGGAGGTGTCACCGGGCCATTCCTGGAAGGACCCTGGCGCCGCCGTCACCGGCAACGTGGGGACGACGCGATCGGTCCTCGAGGCCGCCTCCGCACTCGACCCCAAGCCGCGGATCCTCCTGGTCAGCTCGGGCGGCGTGTACGGGGGCGTCCCGGAGGACCGGCAGCCGATCGCGGAGACCGAGCACCTCAACCCGAGCGATCCCTACGGCGAGAGCAAGGCCCGATGCGAGGAGCTGACCCGCTGGTTCGGGGACAAACGGGGGCTCCCCGTGATCATCGCCCGCTCCTTCAACCACACCGGGCCGGGCCAGCGCGGCGGCTTCGCGCTCCCCGACTTCGCCACGCAGATCGCGGAAATCGAGGCCCGCGGCAGCGGGGAGATCAGCGTCGGCAATCTCGACGCCGCCCGGGACTTCCTTGATGTCCGGGACGTCGTGGACGCCTACCGGATCCTGATGGAACAGGGCGTGCCGGGCGAGGCGTACAACGTGGCGTCCGGCGAAGCGCACTCGATAGGGCACTTGCTCGAAGCCATGCTGGAAACGTCACCTGCTACAATAAATGTCGTCGTTGACGAAGACCGTCTCCGGCCGTCGGACACCCCGAGGATCGAGGGTGACGCGGCCAAGCTCCGGGCCCTCGGCTGGGAGCCGGCGATACCGATAGAACAGACCCTGAAGGAACTATTGGAAAGCGCACGGAACACGTATGGCAAAAGCTAAACGAGCATTAATCACGGGCATTACCGGCCAGGACGGCTCGTATCTGGCCGAGCTGCTACTCGACAAGGGGTACGAGGTCCACGGCATGGTCCGCCGTTCCTCGACGGAGAAACTGGAACGGGTCGAGCACCTGCGGGACAAGATCACGCTGCACCAAGGCGACCTGCTCGACCAACGATCGCTCGGCGACACGCTCCGCGAGGCCAAGCCCGACGAGATCTACAACCTCGCCGCGATGTCGTTCGTGCACACGTCCTGGACGCAGCCGGTGCTCACGGCCGAGTTCACCGGCGTGGGCGTGACCCGGCTGCTCGAGGCGGTCCGCGAGGTCTGTCCGGAGGCACGGTTCTACCAAGCCTCTTCCAGCGAGATGTTCGGCAAGGTCCGCGAGATACCGCAGACGGAGCTGACGCCGTTCTACCCGCGCTCGCCGTACGGCGTCGCCAAGGCGTACGGCCACTTCATCACCGTGAACTACCGCGAGTCCTACGACCTCCACGCCTCGAGCGGCATCCTCTTCAACCACGAGAGCCCGCGGCGCGGACTGGAGTTCGTGACCCGGAAGATCAGCTGGCACGCGGCTGCGATCAAGGAAGGCGTCCGCGACTCGCTCGAGCTCGGCAACCTCGACGCCGAGCGTGACTGGGGCTACGCCAAGGACTATGTCGAGGCGATGTGGCTGATGTTGCAGCAGGACCGGGCCGAGGACTTCGTGATCGCGACCGGCGAGACCCACTCCGTGAAGGAGTGCGTGCAGGTGGCGTTCGACCAGGCCGGCCTCGACTGGGAGAAGTACGTGAAGCTCAACAAGAAGTTCCTGCGGCCGGCGGAAGTGGACCAGCTGGTCGGCGATTACTCCAAGGCGGAGAAGGCGCTCGGCTGGAAACCGAAGACCACCTTCGAGGAGCTGATCCGCTTGATGGTGGACGCGGACCGCAAGCTCATAGCCGGCGGTTGATCCCGTGAGCGCCTATACCTTCGGCATCGACACCCGGTGGCTGGAATCGCGGACGGCTTCGGGCGGGACCGCCGTCTACATCCGCGAGCTCGTCCGGGCGATGCTGAAGCTCGACCGGGGCAACCGCTACCACTTGTGGGGCACGCCGCTCACCGGCACGGGGATGAACGCGCACAACTTTCCGTTCACTGGCAAACAGCGCCGGGCCTGGCAGCTCGTCTGGAAGACGGTCGGCTGGCCGACGGTGGATTTGCCCGGACCTCCCTGCGACCTCTGGCACTTCACCAACTACGTGGCTCCGCCGACCCGGAAGCCGTTCGTGGTGACGGTCCATGACCTGGCGTTCGTCGAGCATCCGGCGTTCGTCGAACCGAAGAACCTGCGGTACCTGGAGCGGTTCGTGCCGGAGACGCTGGCGCGGGCCGCGCACATCATCGCCGTGTCGGACGCGACGCGGAATAGCCTGGCGGAGCACTTCAAGGTTCCGCTGACGAAGATTACCGTGACGCACGAAGCGGCCGACGAACGGTTCTCCGAACCGCCCGAACCTGATCGTCTTTCCCGGATCCTCAAGAAGCACGGCATCGACCGGGATTACATCCTGACCGTGGGGACGCTCGAGCCGCGCAAGAACCTGAAGACGCTGCTGCTGGCGTTCGCGGCGCTTCGCAAAAAGGTCCGCGAGCAGCTGGTGGTGGTGGGAGGCCACGGCTGGCTCTTCGACGAGACCGAGGAGCTGCTCCGGAAACTGGGCCTGGGTGACCGGGTGATCCTTACCGGCTACGTTCCCGACGAGGAACTTCCGTCGCTCTACGCCGGCGCGAAGGCGTTCGTGTTCCCGTCCCACCTCGAGGGGTTCGGCATCCCGCTGCTGGAAGCGATGGCGTCCGGCACCCCGGTGCTTTCCTCGAACACCTCCTCGATGCCGGAAGTCGGCGGCACGGCGGCGCTTTACTTCGATCCCGACGACGAGAAGGGGATGCGCCTGGCGATCGAACGGGTGCTTGGCGACGAGAAGCTCCAAGAACGCCTGGCCGAAGCGGGATACGAGCGCGCCAAGCAGTTCAGCTGGGAGCGGACGGCGCAGAAGACGCTGGGCGTATACTATCGGGCGCTCGGGCTCGGCAACGTCCGGGTACCGAAGCCCGCCGCGGATGCTCCGGAACCGCCCGCTGGTGCCGTAGAATAAGACGTATGGTAATCGGAGTCGACGTACGAGAAGCCGCCCCCGAGCGGCGTGCCGGCAAGGGCCGGGTGGTCGCGGAACTGGTGCCGCGGCTGGCCGAGCGCTCGCCGGACGACACCTGGCTGTTGTTCTCCGACCGCCGCTTCGACTGGGAGCTGCCGACGAACTGCCGCTGGCGGATTGTCTCCGGCAAGGGGCCGCTCTGGCACCGGCGCACGGCCGCGGCGGCGAACCGCGCCTGCGACGCCTACTTCGCCGCGACCAGCTTCCTGACGCCACGGTTCGTACGGAAGCCCGTCGTGCTGTTCGTCCACGACCTGATCGCGTTCTCGAAAGCCGGCGGCGTAGGCCTGAAGGCGCGGCTGATGGAGCGGACCCTGCTCCGGCGGGCGCTCCGCAAGGCCGCCGGGGTCATCGTGAACTCGGAGACGACCAAGGCCGACCTGGCGGCGCGGTACCGGAAACTTCCGCCCGTGACTGTCGCGCCGCTGGCCGCGGGTCCCGCGTTCGGACGGAAGGTTTCCGCCAAGGCGCAGACGGCCGTCTGGACGCGACGGAACCTGCCGGCGCGCTATCTTCTTGCCGTAGGCACGATCGAGCCGCGTAAGAACTTCGCCGCGCTGATCGAGGCGTTCGAAGGGCTGCCGGCCGACGTCCGCGGAAAGACGGAGCTGGTCATCGTGGGGCGCTGGGGCTGGGGATACGGTCCGGTCGAACGGGCGCTTGCCACGGCGGCTTCGACCCGGGTGCTCGACGACGTCGGCGACGACGAGCTTCCGGCGCTCTACGCCGGCGCGCTCGCGTTCTGCTACCCGAGTCGCTATGAGGGCTTCGGCCTGCCGGCCCTCGAGGCGATGCAGTCCGGCCTGCCGGTGCTGTTGTCGGACACGCCGGCGCTGCGGGAGCTCGCGGGCGACGCCGCCCTGTACTGCAAGCCGCGCAGCGCCCGTTCCATCCGGAGCGGCCTGAAGTCGCTCCTCGGCAACGCGCCGCGCCGGACCAGCCTGGCCAAACGCGGCCGCACCCGTGCCCGGCGATTCTCCTGGGACGTCGCCGCGGACCGGGCGCTCGAGACGATCCGGCGGTCAGCGGGCCGTTAGTTCAGTATCATGGGAACCATGCGAACGTTCGTTTCCCGACACTGGCCCGTGATCGCCTCGGCGATCGTCTTCGGCTCCCTGATCGCCGGCGAGGCGCTGCGGATCCGTCCGTTCGAAGGCCTCGGCGCAGGCGTGAACCTGCTCGATGTCGGTATCGGCATGGTCGCACTGGTACAGCTCAGCCGGCTGGGTGCCGCTGGCCACACCCGGCGGTTCGCCCGGTTCGTACGGCGGCACTCCGTCTGGAAGTGGAGCGCGCTCTTCCTGGCCTGGGCCACCGTGACGCTGGCATTCAATGCGGCGGCATATGATTCCGGAGAGATTGTCGTGGCCGGCACCTATCTCGTCAGGCTGGCGACGGTGTTCTTCCTGGCCTGGACCGTCGCGTTCGAAACGAAACGGTTCCTCCTGCCCGTCCGGGAGTGGTTCCTGGCGGCCTCGGCGGGGTTGGTCGGGATCGGCTTCCTGGTCCTCCTGCTGTTCCCGAACTTCCGGTTCATGCGAGTCGAGGGATGGGATCCGCACATCGGCCGGATGCTCTCAAGCTTTTATGACCCGAACCTGTTCGGGCTCTTCCTGGTGTTGGTGATGGCCGTTGCCGTCGGGCTGTACTTCTCCCGCCGCGGTCGTCGGACAGGGTGGCCGTATCTGCTGCTCTTCGGAGCGAGCTGGGCCGCGCTTTTCCTGGCATATTCACGGAGCGCCTGGGTGGCCGGCCTGATCGCCGTCCCGGCGGTCGTTTGGCGGGCCAATCGGATCGCTGCCGTCGCCATCGCTGTCGTCTTCGTCATCTCGCTGCTCGTTCCCACTCGGCTCGGGGAGCGGTTCGAGACGACTCCGTCGCTCGTGGACACGTCGCGATACTCGTCCGAGGGCTTCGAATGCAAGAAGCGCACCGATCCCGACTGTGACCCCACCGGTGCCACCCGGATCAACAACATCCGGCAGGGGATCGAACTTACGGTGCAGAACCCGGTCGTCGGCGTGGGGTATAACGCGTACGGATTTGCGATCGTGGACCAGGGGCTGGCCGAGGAGCGCACCCTGAAGAAGCATGCCGGCCAGGGGTCCGACAGCTCGCTCCTCAATGTCTGGGCGACGACCGGCATCATCGGGCTGGTGATCTTCCTGGCGTTCTACTCCCGGCTCTTGCTGGAATTGCTGCGTGCCGCACGCGCCCGGGGTGAATCCGGCTGGATGGCGTATGCCCTGCTGGCGTTCAGCGTCGCCTTTATCGCCGCTTCGTTCTTCAATAACGCGTTGTTCTATATGCACATCCTGGTGCCCTGGCTGTTGCTGGTGGCGGTGACGCTGCCGGCCGGACGGAGCCGGCGATGAACGGATTCATCGGCACGGAGGAAACGATCATGATTTCAGGGATAGGGTGGCTGGTGGTTGCCGTGCTGGTGGTCGGCGCGTTCCTGCTCGCCCGTCGCCGCGCGGACTGGGGAATCGCCCTGGTGGTGGCCAGCTTGCCGTTCTACCAGGTGCGTGGTTCGTTCGGCGTACCGACCACGCTACTCGAGCTGGTCTTGGGGGCGGTGGTGCTGGGCGTGCTGAGCCGATGGCCGCGGTACCGCCCCGCCCGCTCGCCGTTCGACCCGTGGCTGGCGCTGTGGGTCCTGGGCTCGCTCCTGGCCGCGGTCCTTGCGCCGGACCCGAAGCAGGCCCTCGGCCTCTGGCGCGCGTTCTTCCTGGAGCCGGCGGTCTTCTTCGTGGCCGCTCGCACCATCTTCCGGACGGAGCCGGTCCGCCCGCTTCTCTACGGCGCGATCGGTGCGATCGGCGTGGCCGTGGTGTGGACGGCCTCGCTGGCGGCCGGCGGGTCGGCGCTCTCGTACGACGGCCGGTTGGCCGGGCCGTTCCAGTCGCCGAACTTCATGGCTCACCTGACGGTGCCGCTGACCCTGCTGGTCCTGGGGTGGCCGGGCCGGCTCTCCCGGCTGGTCCGGTTCGGTCCCGCCGTGCTCGGCTTGGTCTTGCTGGCTGGGAGCCAGTCCCGCGGCGGCCTGCTGGCCTTGGCGGCCGGCGGCTTGGTGCTGGCTCTTCTCCGCAGCGGTCCGGCCTGGCGGAAGCGGATTACCGCCGCCATGGTCATGGGGGCGCTCCTTGTCGCGGGAATCCTCCTGAACGCCGATCGCGACGACCGGTTCTCGACGCGGCCCGTGCTGTGGAAGACTGCCGCCGCGGTCATCGCCGAGCGGCCGCTGCTCGGCGCCGGACCCGAGTATTTCCAGGACGAGGTCCGGGCCCGGGTCGGTGGCGACGAGGACCTTCGCCGGTTTATCGTGCCGCGCGCGCCGGACGCCCACAACCTCTTCCTGGTCACCTGGACGGAATGGGGGTTTGCGACCCTGGCCGGATTGCTCGGCCTACTGGCCACGCTGGCGGCCGTCCTCTGGCGCCGTCGTGACCGCTGGGCCGTGCCCGCGGCGGCCATGGCCGCCGCGATCCTCGCCCACGGGCTGGTGGACACGCCCGTGCTCAAGAACGACCTTGCGATCATCTTCATGCTGGTGTTCGTTCTGGCGGCGCTTCCGCGCCGGAGGGCGGCGTGAGTCCTCGCCGCGCCGCCACCGCGGGCAAGCGGATCGGCATCGACGCCCGGTTCCACGGACTTGGCTCGGCAGGACTGGCCCGATACACCCGCGAGCTGATCGATCACCTGGCGGCACTTCGGACACCGCACACGTTCGTGGTGTTCCTCCGTCCGGAAGACGTAGGATCCTTCCCGCACCGCGGGCCGCGGTTCGAGACCGTCGTTACTCGCACCCCGCACTACTCGTTCCGCGAGCAGCTGCTGCTGCCAGCCGAGCTCTCCCGGGCCAACCTTGACTTGATGCACTTCACGAACTTCAACTTGCCGATCCGTTATCGTGCGCCGTTCGTGGTGACGATCCAGGACCTCACGCTGCTCCGCTACGCGGGACGGAGCCGGCTCTCCAAGCTCAAGCACGGTCCGATGCGGGCAGTGGTTCGGGCCGGCATCCGCGGCAGTCGGAAGATCGTCACGATCTCGGAGTACCAGCGTGAGATCATCGCCGAGGACTTCCGGGCCGAGCGGAACAAGATCGAGGTGGTCTACCTGGCAGTGGAACCCCGGTTCCGGCCGCTTTCCAAGACGGCCATCACGACGTTCCGACGGGCTCACGGCCTCCGCGATCCGTTCGTGATGTACACCGGCCAGTGGCGGGAGCACAAGAACCTGGTCCGGCTGCTTAAGGCGTTCCGGCTGCTTCGGCAGCGGCACCCCGAGCTTCGCCTGCTGCTCGTCGGTAAGCGCGATCCCGCATTCCCGATCATTCCCCAGACCATCCGTGCCCTCGGCCTTTCGGAGACAGTGACTTGTACGGGCTTCGTGGACGACGCGGACCTTCCGAAGTATTACGCCGCCGCCGATGCTTTCGCGTTTCCGTCACTGGCCGAGGGCTTCGGCCTGCCGCCGCTCGAAGCGATGGCCTGCGGCACGCCGGTGGCCGCGTCGAGCGCGCCACCGATGCCCGAGATCCTCGGCGACGCCGCGGCGTTCTTCAATCCCCGGAACACCGCCGACGTGGCGCGGGTCGTCGAGCGGACGCTGTTCGATCCGGCGCTTCGCCGGACGCTCCGGCGCCGCGGACTCGCGCGGGTCAAGCGATACTCCTGGGAGAAGACCGCCCGGGAGACGCTGGCGGTCTACGAATCCGCGTTGCGGTAGTCGGACGTGCATATGGCCCGCGGAGGCTTGTATACTGAGATGTCCTCACCAGGCACCCGTACTACAATGAACGCACATGATCGCCAAGCCATCGTCGTATCGGTCTCCGATCGCCACATCGTCCTGTCACTGGACGGGAAGACGTTCGAGTGGCCGCGGGAATCCGCACCCCGGGTATCGGAGGGCGACACGATGATCGTCCGCCTGATGACCGAAT
>CAYZCS010000016.1:0-17320 GCA_964476895.1 uncultured Candidatus Saccharibacteria bacterium
CGGTTTCTTCGACGCGGCTTTCGCCTTCGCCGGAGCCTTCTTCTTGGTGGTAGGAGTCTTAGCCATGAGCGGTGTGCTTACTTAAGGATAGGTATTCTTGCATGAGCCGGTTGCGACGGTCGGTTTCTCCGGAGGCTTCGGCGCGCTTGATCGCGGCCATCAGCCTGGGCTGGAACCGCCGTACCCAGAGTGCCTTGAGCCGCGTATAGAGCCGATCGAATTCCGCGGCGCGGGTGCGCTCGTCCATCGAATCGTATTCGGCAGCTGCCAAGGCACAGACATCAAGAAGCGGCCTGATCCCCTCGGCGGGATCGCTTCCTGACGTTGTTCCCTTAGTATAGCGAACTTTAAGCGCGTCAGCAGCCTCCCGGTAGGGCCCCGAGAAGATCCGGGTATCCAACGCGGCCAGTTTCTCGCCGATCGCCGGCGTGGTCAAGGCCAGCCCTACCATGCGCTCGGACACGAGATCCTCGGTGGTCTTCTGCGCCGGTGCAGGAAGGGAGTCTTCCTCTGAACCATCGCTTTTTTCCGGTCGGCGTACGGATGGGGCGCCCGTGCCGTGACCGCCGGCCTTCCCGAGCTGCTCCTTGATCGACGCCGGTTCCACGCCGAGCGTCGTCGCGAGCTGCCCGGCGTAGTAGTCCTGGTCCACGCCCGGCCGGTGGCGCAACGCGGGCAGGACGGCGTCGAGGACCTCACGGATCGCATCACGGCCGTACGGCGGCTTGTGACCGGCCAGTACCTGCGCCATCAGGAAATCGATCACCGGCTGCGCTTCCGCGACGGCCCGTTCCCACGCCTTGGGATCCTGTTTGATCAGCTCGTCGGGGTCCTTGGCACCGCCGAGGTCCGCCACGGTGAGCTCGAGGTCGGTCAGGCCGGCCGTGCCGACCAGTTCGATCGCGCGGAGCATCGCCTTGCGGCCAGCGGCGTCCGCGTCCAGCGCGAACACGAGGGTCTTGGCGTAGCGGGCGATCTGCCGGAGCTGCTCCTCGGTGAGCGCGGTGCCGGATACCGCGATCGCCTGTTTCGTCCCCGCCTGATGGGACGCCAACACGTCCATCTGCCCCTCGACCAGCACGGCCGTGTCCGTCCTGATAATCGCCTCCTTGGCCAGGTCGAGCGCGAAGATCAGCCTGCCCTTGTGGTAGATCGCCGTCTCCGGCGTGTTCACGTACTTCGCCTCCTTGGCGTCGGGGTCCAGCACCCGGCCGGTGAACCCGCGGATCACGCCCTGGCCGTCGGTGATCGGGATCATCACCCGGCCGCGGAACCGCGCGTAGACCCCGCGGCCCTTGGCGGCAAGACCGGCGTCCACCAGCTCCTGCTCGGTGAAGTCCTTTTTCTTGAGCGCCGTCACCATGGTGTCGAAGTCGTCCGGCGCGAAACCGACGCGGAACTGCTTCAGCGTTTCTTCCGTGAGGCCGCGGCCTTCCAGGTATTCACGGGCCGCTTTGCCGGTGTCGTGTGCCAGCACCGCCTGGAAGTACCGCGCCGCCGCCTCGTTCGCCTCGAAGAGGCGCTGCTTCTGCTTGTTCGCCTTGGCGTCGAACCCCTTCAGCTCCACGCCGGCACGGTTGGCGAGCATCCGGAGCGCCTCGGTGAAGTCCGCGCGTTCACGCTTCATCACGAAGTCGAAGAGGTCACCGCCCTCGTCGCAGCCGAAGCAGTGGAAGCTCTGCCGTTCCGGATTCACCATGAAGCTCGGCGTCTTCTCGTGGTGGAACGGGCAGAGCCCCTTGAAGTTCCGTCCAGCCTTCTTGAGCGGCACGGATTCGCCGATTACCTGGACGATGTCGAGTCGGGTCTTGATGTCCTCGACGTCACTCATCGGATGCGGTTTCGGTTGGCCGTGCGGTGGTCATGGTGGAATCGGTGAAAATGGGGAGAAATAAAAATACCCGTGCGTTTTGGGTATTCCTCATAAGTATACGGGACGAGGCCTCACATGTGCTCGTCCGCGTACCCGGTGAACTCCTCGGTGCGGACCCGCTGCTGCGGCACGCCGAGTCCGACCAGGCCCGCGAGGGTACGCCGGACCATCTCCGGCGGACCGGCGACCATCCACCAGGTATCGGGGTGCTGCGTCAACCAGGGCCCGAGCGGTCCCGGTTCGAAGAGACCGAAATGGGATTCGAGCGTCCGCGTTTCGCCGGCAGTAAGGTCGGCCAATTCATCCAGGTACGGCGCCAGCCCTTGGTCGCGGTTCCAGCAGAACAGACCGAGCATCCGGTCGGCATACCCGGGATCCCGAAGCATCGAACAGAACGGCGCGATCCCGATGCCGCCGGCGACCATGGCGACCGGCGCGCCGTCGTCCGGGACGGTGAACGTGCCGAACGGGCCTTGGAGCCGGGCCGGCGTGCCTTTACTGATGTTCCGGAGATACCGCTTCACCACGCTATCCGAATCCCGATACGCGACGGTAATCCGTTCCGGCTCGCTCGGCGACGAGACGATCGAGAACTCACGCATGCGGTCGGGGATGTCGAGACAATCGTGGTCCGGCATGATCACGCTGAGGTACTGGCCGGACCGGAACGGCAACGGTCGCACCGAACAGTCGAACGTGAGTTCGAGCGTGTCCTTCGCTATGTTCCGGCGGCGAAGCAGGGGCGCTTCGACGTCGATTACCTGGGCGACCTCGACCATGCGGTCATTGTACCGTGGCGTGGCAAGGTATCCGTCCAATCATCCGACATGAAGGTGGTGGGTCAGGGGAGCAAAGGGCAAAAAGCGCTTTGGGTTCCCCCGACCGATCCACCATGACTACTCCGGGTTGTACAGCGTGATCGCCTTCTCGGAGCACCGTATGGGCTTCTCTCCCGGATGGAGATCGTTTCCGAAAAGCGGCAGGGTCGGAACGGATGCGCGCCGGGGACCGGCCTGGATGCTCGATGCACATGGAGTGAGTGACGTCTCTTTGTCTATGTGCCCGGAACGAGTCACGACCTTCACGCTGGTGCAGTCGCGACTGATTACGTTGGTAGTGGCGACGGGCCGGCCGGTGAAGATCTCCAGCGTGCACGCCATCTTGCGCTTCGCGGGTTGGGCGGGCTGTACGCCATCGAGCAACGGCGCCGCTGCCCGCTGGTCGTTGACCGGCTCATCATCGATGATGGGGGTCAGGACGATAATCCAGAGTGCCACGCTGATGGCACCTGCGGCCATGTACTTGAGCATACTGCTTCCTCCTTCGGGATTGCCGGGGTAGGTTCATGGTGGGTGGTTGGACGGATTGCTAAGGAACGGACAGGGGCGAATACTATCATCAAATAATGCCTTAGTCAAGGCATTATTTGACTAGTGTGTCAGAGCCCCAGACCCTGCTCGAAGTCGGCGATCGGATCGTACCAGCCCTGGTCGAGGATGAACGTCTGGAGGTCCCGGTCGAGCCCCAGCAGCACGCCGATGCCGACGAGCAGGAACAGCGCGCCAACCACCTTCCGGAACGTACCGTGGGGGTCGGCCGCCCAGCCGAGCTTCCGTACCGCACCCTGGCCGGCATAGGCCACGAGCAGCAGCGCCCCGGCCAGCCCCACCGCGTACGCGACCAGGTACGCGAATCCCTCCGCGAACGAGACGGGCAGGATCGCCGCGACGATCAACGCGTAGGTCGGGCTGCAGCTGTTGAAGACCGGTCCGAGCGAGGCGCCGAGAAGCACGTCGCCGCCCACGCCTCCGCGCCGCTTGGCACCGGCCAGCGCCTGGCCGCTCCGGCCGGACAGGTTCAGCCGTGCGCTCAGCCGTTCCCACCATCCCGGATACAGGAAGTACGCGCCCAGCGCGATGATGATCATACCGGACAACGCCTGCCAGGCTTCCTGCGGCACTCCGAGCAGCCCGGTCGTCGCCCGGAGCAGCAGTGTGAATACGATTACCGAGACCGCCAGGCTGGCGCTGATCACCAGCGGCCGGCGCCACTCGCGCCCCGGCCGCTCACCGGCGCCACGGACGATCGACCCGCCGACGATCACCGGCAGGAGCGGCAGCACGCAGGGCGCCGCCACCGTGAGCACACCGGCGAGGAACGAAAGGACGAGTAGGGCCATCGCCTCAGTCCAGGAAGTTGCGCTTGACCGCTTCGAACGTCGGTTCGTCGTAGGCTACGTACACGTCGCCCTGCGGATTGCCGCTGCCGTCCACTTTCACGAAGCTGGTCTGGATCTTGACCCCGTACTTCCGGCGCAGGTCCTGATGCGAGTCGTAGTCGACCTTGATGATCGTGTAGCCATCGGGCACGCCTTCCGCACGGATGCCTTTCTCGATCGAGCGGCACTGCGGACACCAGGAAGCATGGAAGAAGAGGACGCGCTGCCCGGTGGTCTCTCCCAGGATTCCCTCGCGGTACTCCACGTACGTGCCGGCGACCTGCGATGCCGGAGCCTGCCCGCCCGCGGCGGCGGTCGGCGTTACGCTCGGCTCGACTGACGGTGTCGGACCGGCCGCTTCGTCCGAATCGCCGCGGGTCGCCACGAAAATCCCGGACCCCACCACGAGGATGGAGAACAGACCGATGATGATTGCCTTGGTGCTCATGCGTTTGCGGCTGCAGGCTGACTATATCACTGCCCGCCAACGTTACGAAGCCTCGGCTGGCTGCTACAATAACCCGTTACATCGACCATGAGGATACGCAGCGAAATCACGTTGGGCAGCATGGATTGGGCCGGGCGACCGGACCGGCCGGCTGACGATGCGGAGATCGCGGCGGAGGATTGCCCGGCGCCCGAACTCAACCGCGACCTGTACAACCCGGAGAATGCCGAGCAGCTCGCCCTGATCCGGCAACACTGCATGGAACATCCGCAGGGCATCCTGCTGGACGTCTACCAGGCCGTCACCGAACTCGAGCTGAAGCATCCGTCGGGAAGCCCGGAGGCCCAACGACGGCACCTCAAGGGCCTTCGGGGGGAAGTGAAGGAATTGTCGGACGAACTGCTGGAAGCCCTGATGAAGCACCCGTACCACGCCATGGGAGAGGAGACGGAAGGTCCGGCCGATGCCTGGATCATGACCGTCCTTGACTACAACCGTCTGCGGTTCAACGACTTGGATGGTGAGCGAAAGAAACGCATCCTTGGCGAACTGGGCGACGTGCTGTGGTATACCTCGCGCGTTGCCGCCGAGGCAGGCAGCAGCTTATCGCGTTCGTTCGTGACGTTCCTGCGCGACGTGGAGGCCGGTAAGGTCAGGCAGAGCTACGATCAGGGATTCGGTGGGGCGATCGAAGAACGGGCCGGAGAAATCCTCGACGTCCGGCTGGTGCAGGACATCGCGTTAAGCCAGAAGAAGGCGTTCACCGTCCCGACGAACGAGGGAACGCCGGTCGAGACGCTGGCCACCATCGACAACATGCCGCACCGACTGCTGGAGCGGATCTACGGCGACGAGCTGTACGCACGGTCGGGCGGTGACGTCTGGGATGCCGAGCGGCCGTACGAACACCTGCCCCATACGGAAGCGACCGTCGGCAAGCTGGTCTGGTTCGTCGCCTACACGTCGAGCTCGCTCCTGAACGCGGACTTCGCCACCGTCATGCGAACCAACCTGGAAAAGATCACGAAACGCAGCCAGCGCGGGACGATCTTCAGCAAGGAAGACCGCGGCGAGGCCGATGAGGCCGAACTGCGGACAGCCCATAATACCCGCATACCGATCGAATAGTCCCTCTGCTAGTTGTAGGTGCTTGACATTTTACCTAAACAAAGGTATAATTCTTCAATTAATCCTTTTAGGTATGAGAACTCCTGACAGCCAGGACCCCGATACGCCCCTCCCCGAAACCGAGCGAACTGAGCCATCGGCCATTGATCGGTGGGAAGAGCAATCATGGCGATCCGCCCGAGGGGCGGAGTATACGGCAATTGATTCCGGTCCCGGACATGACTTGGCCCGGAGCCTCGGTAACCACTACCGTGACTTGGCGCACCGATTCGGTGCTGTCGCGCGCGAGGGTGCCCCGGAAGACCGTGATAGCGCCCAGACTAGTTACGAAGAAGTATCGGAAGTCTCTCGAAGGTATCTTGCCGCTGCGGAAGCGGACGAGATACCGGATGATCTGCAGGAAGAAATGGAGCAGTACTGTACGGACCTTAACGAGGTACTCGATGGACTGGAGGAAGGAAGGTCCGAACACTGGGATCGACCGGACAATCCGCGTCGCGAAGAAATGCGAAAATCACTCATGGAGCTGGTTGGGATGCGCGACGTAAAGCGGAACACCGCTCCCGAAAGCCGATCCTCCGAAATACCTGAAGATGAGAAGTGGACTCGCATGGCGGTAACACATTCAGCGGATAGGATTAAGCATGACTTAATGCTTCGAATACCGCTCGATAGACTTGATTTACAGGCTGGCGACCCTCGCTGGAAAACGCTCGCCGACGGTCTTGGCGAGATTCAGCGAGATCTTCGGAAGGACAGTCGGTTGCCCGACGAGCGAAACCCCCAGTATGCCAAGCGTCTCAAGGAACTCCTGGGCAGTATGGCACCGGATCAAGATTCCCGGGATGCCATCGACAAGGAACTTGGGAGCGGTTCCAGGGGCCACAGATAGCTCAATCCGCCTCGGGGATACGGATCCGCCCGAGCGTTTTTATCTTGCGGAGAGGGAGGGATTCGAACCCCCGAGACCCTTGCGGGCCTGCCGGTTTTCAAGACCGGTGCCTTCAACCACTCGGCCACCTCTCCGTTCCTGACTGGTAACGTCCCCGTCCAGCTTAGCAGCCGCACCGCTCCAGCCGTCCAGAGCTTGACAGACGGGTTATTTTGTGCTTTAATAGAGCGATTATCAACTTTCGCGTCCGGCGAAACGGTATAGTCAGGACAGCAACATGCCAAAGCAGAACGACACATCGGGTCAGCCCGCTCCGGCGCAACAGACGCCGGAGGAAACGAAAGGCGCGCCCACGACCCAGGCGGACGCCGAACGACCGCTGCTTGCCTGGCAGACCAGGGAATTCCAGGAGTTCGACCGGAACCGGCGCTGGTATGTCATCGCGCTGGTATTCGGAGCGATTCTCGTGGCCGGCGCGCTCGTGCTCCAGCAGTGGCTCGTGGGGGCGGTCTTCGCGCTGGCGACGTACGTAGTGGTCCGCCATGCCGACGACAAGCCGCGCCTGCTTTCGGTCGCGATCTCCAAGCTCGGGGTGGAGATCGGCGGCACCTTCCATCCGTACAGCGAACTCAAGACGTTCTGGATCATCTACAAGCCCCCGGTGAAGACCCTGACGATCCAAAGTACCAGCCGGTTCCGCCCGCTGATCAAGGTGAGCCTGGAGGACGTCGACCCGCTGGCGGTACAAGGCGCGCTCAAGGATCACCTGCCGGAGCAGCAGAAGCAGACCGAAGACTTCATCGACAAGTTCAGCCGGTGGATCCGGCTGTAGTGCTTGTCCGCTGATCACCAGCAATCTCGTTGTAGAAGTTGGGATACGGTAGTACGCTTTCAAGCTACGGCCTGCGCCAAGACAGTATCTTGGTATCGAACCTTGAAAGGAGTCGGATGGCAACCGCCGCATTGGTGTTTTGTTACGGCGTCTTCGACCCGAGCCTCCGGACGAAAAAGGAGATGCGAGGCTACGAGGAATACCTGAGGGGAGTGGCCGCGGCGATTCGGGAGTTGCGTCCCGATTACGTTGCGGTGTGCGGAGGATTTACGAACGACCAAGCGGAAGCCTCCGAGACAGGATCTGTACTGCCCCACCTCAGAGAGCTGGTCGGCGAGATGGAGACGGTATTCCTCCTGGAGGAGTATAGCAAGTCTACTCCCCAAAACTTCGAGTACGGTCTGATGAAACTGAGCCAGTACGCAGATGGTCTGGACATGGTCACGGTCTTTTGCGACCAGTACCGGGGTCCGAAAGTCCGCATTCTAGCTCGCCGTTTCTACCAAGTGCCTTGCCAGATCCGAGCCATTCACCGGAAAGACATTCACCCCCGCAGTTCCTGGCCCCGGCAACTCTCCGAGGCAGTGCGGTATTCGCTTCTCTCCCACGAGCGACTGCTCCGCAATCCCTGACCCTGCGCTTCGCGATGCACAGCACAATCCTGCGTCGCGAAGCGCTCCCTCTCGCATAGCGACTGACGAGACCTGGGAAGTTCAGGTCGAAAGGGAAAATAATAGCTACAATGGGATGCGTGTGCATACGCGCCTGTAGCTCAGTGGATAGAGCGTCGGCTTGCGGAGCCGGAAGTCGCAGGTTCGAATCCTGCCAGGCGCGCATGAGCATACGCTCGAACACCCACACCGCATGAATGAGATCCTGCTCTGGTCGCTGATCTTCCTCGCCTCCCTCGCGGTGATGCTCCGCGGCGCGGATTGGCTGCTGGTGAGCGGTGAACGGATCGGACGGGCCAAAGGGCTCCCGCCGTTCGTGATCGGCGTGCTGATCGTCGGCATCGGGACGTCGCTCCCGGAACTGGTTTCCAGCCTCGCGGCGGTCCTGCAGGGTGCCACCGAGATCGTCCCGGCCAACGCGATCGGATCCAACATCACCAATATCCTGCTGGTCGTCGGGCTCTCCGCGGTGGTCGCCCGGAAACTGGAAGTCACCAAGAACCTTGTGGACCTGGAGCTGCCGCTCCTCGCCATCGCTACTGCGATGGCCGCCGGCGCGATGGCGGACCGTTCGGTCAGCCAGGCGGAAGGCGCGTTCCTGGTCCTGGCGTTCGGCGTCTACGTAGCATACACGTTGCTGTTCCGGGAACGGCCGAAGGCGATCGGGAAGCGACCGAAGACGAACGGTGGTACCGCGCTTAAGCTGATCGTCGGAGCGATCGCCCTGGCGGTCGGTGCCAACTACGTGATCGAGTCCGTGGTCAGGCTCGCGGACCTGTTCAACGTCAGTGCCGGGGTGATCACGCTGGCAGCCGTCGCGCTCGGTACCTCGCTCCCGGAGCTGACCGTCTCGCTCAAGGCCGCGTTCCGCGGGGACTCGGAGGTTGCGCTGGGAAACATCTTCGGCTCCAACGCGATCAATGCCTTGCTCGTACTGGGCCTTCCGGCACTCTTCGCGGGGCTGGCCGTCGACCAGCAGACGTTCTCCCTGGCCCTGCCGGTCTTCGTAGTGGTTACGCTGCTATTCATCCTGTCGGGGCTGTCGCGGCGGATCCACATCTACGACGGCGGCCTCTACGTGCTGATCTACTGCTGGTTCATCGGCCGGCTGTTCGGGCTGGTCTAGCTGTTCGGACCGGCCCGAGGGCTTAAGATAGAGAGGTACGTCCTTGTAGCTCAGTGGATAGAGCGCTTGCCTCCGGAGCAAGAGGTCGCAGGTTCGAATCCTGCCAAGGACGCATTGAGGCGGCGCGGCCGCTCCGGTACGATGGGGCCGTGATCAGCCGAAGTAACAAGACGTTCTTTTACTTCATCCCGCTCCGCGGTGGCTGATTGACGTACCGTCCGTACCAATCGCCACCGTCCGGTGGCTTTTTTAATTGAAAGGAGGAAAACGTGATTGGAAACGAAGGATCGCCCGAAGGTATTCCTGATCCGGGTGAAGCGCAGCCGGAGGAACGGGCCGGCGACGAAGAAAGTCGCGTAGAACGGCTTGGCCCGGACCGGCCGCCCGAGCCGCTGGCCGGCTCCGCTCCCGAAGCGCCGCGGGTCCATGGCTACAAGTCGCCGTGGGAATATCGATAATTACTTCGGTTGACAAACTTATTGTAGTTGGTAGGATACTCTTGTCCTGAGTGACTGCAAGCCGTTTCACGGCTGAAGTACGAGCCGCCTGGCTTGTAGCTCATTCCCATCTCAAATCCCAAGGAGGGATGCTGCTGATGCAGACGCCGACCACGATCCCCGGCTCCCGCGGCCACCCGGCCACCGAGCCCACCACGCACACCGCGTTCTGCGACCACCACGGCACCGGCGACCTGACGGGCACGTAGCCCGCCGCCGACGCCTCCGCATGTCACGCATGCCCCGGACAATCAGCTGCGTGACGGGATGAGATGAGGAAACTCAAAGCAGAGAGTTGCATGACGACCCCTGTCGCCCCCAACTCTCTGCCTCATCCTACCCGCCGACGGGCCGGGACGGGCTTTGAGCTGAGCGGATTTACAATAGACTGGAGATACGGAGGAGTGCCGGAGCGGTCGAACGGGGCGGTCTCGAAAACCGTTAGGCCCGCAAGGGTCTCGGGGGTTCGAATCCCTCCTCCTCCGCAACTTTACATCCCCGGACCCAGGCACTACGATGTGCCGTCAATCGATTAATCGGGCGGAGGTCGAATGAAACGGGAAGAAATCATCGAGAGGCTTACCGAGTCCGCCGAGGCCGCGCAGGCGGAGTCCGACGAGGGCCGGGAGGACGAGGAGCTCTTCGAAGCGCTGGCAACCCTTCGCTACCGCGAACGTCGCGTGCTTGAAATGCGGTACGGGCTGGACGGCGAACCACCCCGGACGCTCACCGAAATCGGAAAGTCGTTCAACGTCACCGGGGAACGCGTGCGTCAGATATCCAACCACGGGCTTACCCGCCTGTCCGAGACTCTCGCGGCAGGCAATGAGCATGTATGAACAGCAGACAGCATCGATTGGCGGCACGCTGCGACACAAACGCCTCGACCAAGGTTGGCGCCTTGAGGATCTCGGGGCGAGAGCCGGAATTTCGTACCCGTACCTAAGCAAAATTGAACGGGATCAGGTGATTCCTTCAGCTGAGGCGTTGAAGCGAATTTCCTGCGAACTGGGGCTTGATATCAAGGACCAGGAAGGGTTGCTGCAAGAGCGTGACGTGCACGTGTGGGCAAAAGAACTGGGTGTCGACAGCGAAACATCCCGAATCATGCTTCAAATCTCACGACTGGATCCGGAATCACGCATAGCCATACTGCACCTCGTGGAAACCTGTCCGGTTCTTGAACCGGAAGGGCGACGTGAGCTGTTAGCAGGCTTTTCCGAGCACGCGGACGCTCGGTAGCAGCTAGCCCTGCACGTTCAAGAACTCTAGCCGGTATGATGGATACGCGTTAACACGGAGAGGTACCCAAGTGGCTGAAGGGGCTGGATTGCTAATCCGGTAGGTCGGCGTTAGCCGGCGCGAGGGTTCGAATCCCTCCCTCTCCGCAGCATATGAGCGTCCCGGTGATCACGTGCCCGGGGGGTGATACAGTAAGAGGTCATGCGCCGAGACAGCTCCAGTGAGATAGCCAAGATCGACGGTATGGAAGTACCTGAAACGTTAGCAGAGACGGGCGAGTCGGTTACTACGCTAGTGCCTAAGATTTTAGAGAGCAGGCAGGTCTCGAAATACCGACTGCGGCGGTATGTGCCGAAGACCGATGACGCGTTCGACGAAGAAAGAACATTCAGTGATCCCGGCCAACTCCCGGCCAACGTAGAGCTAATCGGAAAAAGCGACGACGAGCGTGCGCTCGTATCGCTCTCATCCAAAGTAGACATCGATGGAGAACGCTTGCACCTGCCCCTGATAGATTTCTCTAATGCACGAATCCCCGATCTGGGAATCGCGGACGTGGAAGCGACCTTACTCAGGTTGGGCCAACGACGTGGTTTCATCCTCCACTCGGGAAGATGTTTCCATTATTACGGCCTCGAGCCCCTGACTGAAGCGGATTGGCAGGCGCTCATGATGCGGTCTGCCGAAGAGCCGTCCATCGGTGAAGGGTACATCCGTCGTCAGCTACCCCGTGGCGCCTCTTACTTACGACAAAATACCGGTCCTTCGCGACCCCACCTGCCTCACGTGGTAAAGGTATTTTCGAAACCACGAGGATAGATAGAAGCCCGCCGATCGGCGGGCTTCTTCGTTAGGCATCTGCGGTTCCTAGGTAATGTCCCCGCTGCTGCCATCACTGGCGTTCACCCAGGTGCCGTGTTGGCCACCCCGGTAAATCCATCCCCACCAGTCGAAGCTGAATCCGTACCCCGGTTCGAAGTACTGGTCGATCCAGTTCACGTTGCCCGGGCAGGAGCCGGCGATGGTGCAATCATGGTCGATCACGCCGACGTTGCCGCGGGTCGGCCAGGTCGGACGATCGAGCAGGTCACCGCTGATGGTGGCGCGATAGCCGCCCTGGAAGGTGCCGTCCTCATCACCGTCGAGCGGTTCGACGTTGCCGGGCGATTGCTGGCCCGCTTCAGCATCGAACTGGCCCTGGTAGCTGACCACGGCGCAGTAGGTGCCGTCACCCTGATCCCACAGTTGGATCTTGCGGTTGTAGTCGATGAAGGCCCAGTAGCCGCCGAAGCCGGAGTCGACCGAGTTGACGACCTTGTGCGTGACGTTCACGACGGGCTTGCCTTTCGTATCACACTGTCCGGCACTGGTCTCAGGGCCCCAATTGAGCGTGGGTGGAGCTGCCAGAGCCGGCGTAGCCAGCAACACGAGCGCGATGACCGATATGAAGGAAATGACTGTTCTTATCATGCGTAGTTCACCTCCTTCCCCATGCAGTACGTCATGTAGGGCGAAGTATAGCAGAACATCCCGACGTGCTTGATATGGAACGGCGAAACTCAGACCTCTTGCCGCACTTGGTGTGCCAGCAGGCCGATCAGCTCTTCCTCGGTATGCTCGCGTTCGGCTGCGGGGGTCTCGTTGAACCGCCTGAGCTGCTCGATCGCGTCCTCGATCGGATCGTACTGTTTCACGTAGAAGTTCATTGCGTGGCCAGTCCGTTTACGATCCGGAAGCGGAGCACCCGGGTCAGCGTGTCGTTGAACGCCGTCCGGTCGCGCACCAGCGTCGACGCCAGCAGGTCCTCCAGGCGGAGGATGTTTCCCGCGGCGGCATCGCGCAATCCACGATCGTCCGGCCGCAGGTTGAGCTCCAGGAGCTGCCGGTACGGCACGTCGGTCAGCTGGCTCCACGCCTCTTCCGACACGAGCGACTGCAGCCGCGGGTACGTCTCGTACGCCGTCCGTAGTTCGTCCGTGAGCCGGAGCAGGTCTACCATGTGGCGCTTCACGAACGCGTCATCAACCCGGAACGGCGGGTCGATACCGGCCCGGCACTTCCGGGAACCGGTCTTGGCACCGTTCGCCTTGGCTGATTTAGGGGTGATATCTCGCTTCATGGAAAACTCCATAGCTACCGAGAATAGGGACAAGAAACCCCTTTGTCAAGCTAATATTCGACGGCTAACTGTAATTTCCGGCGTGCCCGTTGCATGGCATTATCAACGGCCTTGCGATCGATTCCCAGCGCTTCACCGATTTCCACATAGTTATGCCCGACATAATGCCCCATGATCGCTCCAAACTCCGCGTCGGTGAGGCGGGAGCGAGCTGTCCCGAATACATCTCTCACCAAACGCCTCTGTTCGATTATCTCATTCGGCTCCAGCACCTTCGGATCCGCGAGCACGTCCGACAAGAGTATTTCCTCCCCGTCCGAGTAGGCGCCGACGGGTTCGTGCAGCGACCTGGCCTCGTTGACCGGCAAGTGCTTGCCCCGCGTGGCGGTCTTCACGGCGGTGATGACCTGACGATACATGGCCAGCTCGGCGAACGTCACGAAGCCCGCTTCTCCCGAGCGCCGGTAGTCCCAAACGGCCTTCAACAGCCCGTAGCGGGCTTCCTGAGCGATGTCATCCTTGCTGAGACCGGGAGCGAAATACGTGTGCACCAACCGATCGACAGATGCTTGCATCCGTTCGGCCAGTGCTTCGAACGCATCCTCGTCTCCTTCCAGCGCCCGCGTTACGAGCATCTCGTTATGCCGGTTGTCCGCAGAAAATCCGGCGTCCGGGACGGCCGACTTTCCGGAGGAGGCCTGGGTGACTTCCTGCCAATGGCGCTCCGCCAGGTCTGCCAGCCTCGACACATACCCTTCCGCCGCACCGCTTTCCGCCGCTTCAAGGACCATGTCCGGAGCGGCTTCAAGTACTTCCTGCTTGCTGACCCCCTCCTTTTTCACGTGGTAATACCCGACGATCAGCGGGACACCGATCGCCGTACGCACCAATTCGTTCGCGGCTTCCGGACTGCCCGCCCGGTATTCCCGGAGTGCGGCCTCGATATCCCCATGTTCCAGCGCACCGGTCATCGACTTCCTGAGAAAGTCGTCCAGCGCCTTGTCAAAGAACGGCGCTGCCTTCTCGGGAACGAAAACCGGCCCTCCCTGCTCGACTTGGTCTGCTTGTGCTTTCATGATCCGTAGCGGATGACTGGTTATTATGACACACCTTTCCCGGATGTTCAGGCGTGCCGGATCGTGCACGTTCCGAACCCCTAAGCGGTACACTGGTAAGGTCATGCGAGCCGAAACAGAGATCTTCCGGGCATACGATATCCGGGGCATCGTCCCGGACCAGCTGGACGAGGCCGGCGCCGAGCAGGTCGGCCGCGCCTTCGCGGCGTACCTGCAGCCGAAGCAGGTCGTGGTCGGCCGTGACGTCCGCACGACCGGAGCGGCATTCCAGGCGGCAGTCATCAAAGGACTGACCGCTTCCGGCGTGGACGTGCTCGACATCGGCCAAGTCTCGACGGACCAGTACTACTTCGCTTGCAGCCGGCACGCCGCTCCCGGCATCATGGTCACCGCTTCGCACAACCCGCCCGAGTACAACGGCTTCAAGATGGTACGCAAGATGCCGGAACTGGTTCCCGTGAAAGAATTCCGATCATGGGTGCTCGAAAAGCGATACGAAGATGCCGCAAAGCCCGGCACCGTCACGACCGAGGACACGTTAGACGCTTTCGTAGGCCGGATGCTGGAGCTCATTCCTCCGGACCGGCTGAAACCGTTGAAGATCGTGGTCGACACCTCGAGCGGCTCCCAAGGCGCCGCCTGGGAAAAACTTCGGGAACGTCTGCCGCTCGATATCGTCCCGCTGTTCTGGGAGCCGGACGGAACCTTCCCCGGACACCCGAACGACGTGATCCAGCCGGAAGCCAAGGAGCCGCTGCGGAAGAAGGTGCTCGAAGAAAAAGCGGACCTCGGCCTGATCTTCGACCCCGACGGCGACCGCTGCCTGGCGGTCGATGACGAAGGCCGGGACATCCCCGGCGACTACCTGACCGCGCTCCTCGCCAAGACGATGCTCAAGCACGCCCCCGCCAGTACGGTCGTGTACGACATCCGGGCCAGCGATGCCGTCCCCGACGCTATCCGGGAGGCCGGCGGCACGCCGCTGGCCTGGAAGGTCGGGCATACGCACATCAAGCCGAAGATGATGGAACACGACGCCGTTTTCGGCGGCGAAGTCTCCGGTCATTTCTACTTCCGGGACTTCGGCTACGCCGATTGCGGCATCCTGGCCGGGCTGGTCATCCTCGAGTACGTGAGCGGCCTCCCCGGCCCGCTCAGCGACGAACGGAAGCGCCTGGAGTCGAGCTACTCCCTGAGCGGCGAACTCAATTCGAAGGTCGCCGACGTGCCGGCCGTCCTGGCCCGGATCAAGGAGCGGTACGCCGACGGCGAAATCGACGAGCTGGACGGCATCGCGATCCGCTATCCCGACTGGCACTTCGTCGTGCGACCGTCCAATACGGAGCCGGTGATCCGCCTGACGCTCGAAGCGGCATCCCGGAAGCTCATGGAGCGGAAGCGGGGCGAGATCCTTGCCCTGATCCGGCAATGAACGGCAGCGGCCCATCCCCATCCGCACGGTACCTAGAAGCTCCCGCAGCTAAGCGCTAGGATAGAGGCTATGGCCAAGCCCCAAACCACCGCCGGCATCGATTACGGCATCATCGGCAACTGCGAGACCGCGGCACTGGTGTCCAAGGACGCCAGCATCGACTGGTTCTGTTTCCCGCGGTTCGATTCGCCCTCCGCGTTCGGGAAGCTCCTCGACGAAAAGCAGGGCGGCTCCTTCTCGCTCCGGCCGGTCGGCAAGAAGTTCTGGTCGAAGCAGGAGTACATGGAGAACACGAACGTCCTGGTGACCACGTTCGTTTCCGACGAGGCCGAGGTGGAAGTCATCGACTTCATGCCGATCTTCGCGGAACCGTACCGCACCCGGCCGCTCCAGCGGCTCTGCCGCCGGGTGAAGGTGCTGCGCGGTACCGCGGACGTCGAGATGATCATGGAGCCGGCGTTCGACTACGCCCGGATCCGGCCGAAGTTCGAATTCCGAAGCGGCGTCTGGCTGGCCCGCGGCGAGGGGCAGACGTTCATCCTCTCCGCCAGCACCCCGCTGGTGGACGCCTACGACGAGAAGCGTGACCGCCTGGAAAAGACGTTCAAGCTCAAGGAAGGCGAACTGGTGGACTTCGTGCTCGGCTACCGCAAGAACCTCTTCGACGTGACCCAGTTCGACGGCAACGTCGACAACTCCGACGTGCTGGCCAAGACCGTCCACTTCTGGCGGCAATGGCTTTGGAAGCTGGAGTACCAGGGCCCGTACCTTGAGACCGTCCGCCGCTCCGCCCTGGCGCTGAAGCTCCTGACCTACGCGCCGTCCGGCGCCGTGGTAGCCGCGGTCACGACCTCGCTTCCCGAGGACGTCGGCTCCAACCGCACCTGGGATTACCGGTACTGCTGGCTGCGCGACGCCTCGTTCACCGTGGACGCGCTCTTCCGGGTGGGACTGTTCGCCGAGGCGCTGGCGTTCATGCACTTCCTGCGCGAGACCATCTCCCAGAGCGGCCCGGAGATCCAGATCATGTACCGCGTGGACGGCGCCGAGGAGATGACCGAGCTCGAGCTCGACCACCTGGCCGGCTACAAGCACAGCCTGCCGGTCCGGGTCGGCAACCGCGCCGCCAACCAGCTCCAGCTGGACGCGTTCGGCGAGGTGATCGACGTGGCGGCGGTGGTCTTCGAGGAGAAGCACTACCTCTCGCCCGACATGTGGAACACGCTGAGCGAAGTCGTCGAGGTGATCTGCAAGTTCTGGCGGGAACCGGACAACGGCATCTGGGAGTTCCACGACGAGAAGTTCAAGCTCAACTACACTGCCTCGAAGGTGCAGGCCTGGGTCGCGATGGACCGTGGCGTACGGCTGGCCCGGCGGATGAAGGACGAGGAGCGCGCGGCCCGCTGGACCAAGGTGCGGGACGAGATCAAGGACGACATCCTTACCCACGGCTGGAACGAGGAGAAACAGTCGTTCACGATCGCCTACGAGCGGGACGAGCTGGATGCGGCGATCCTGCACATGCCGCTGTTCGGCTTCATCAGCGCCAAGGATCCGAAGATGAAGAAGACGGTGAAGCGGATGCTGAAGGAGCTGTCCAGCGGCGACTTCATCCGGCGCTACAACATGATCGACGATCAGGGCGACACCAAGGCGGCGATGATCATCTGCAACCTCTGGCTGGCGCAGGTGCTCGCGATGCAAGGCGAGGTGGACGAGGCCCGCCGGCGCTTCGAGCTGATCCTGGAACACGGCAACCATCTCCG
>CAYZCS010000017.1:0-17087 GCA_964476895.1 uncultured Candidatus Saccharibacteria bacterium
AAGTAGGTTCGCGCGGCCGCCGGGACGCCGCCGGCATCATCAGCCAGTGACTGGAACCCGTTGAGCGCCTCCATCAGGGCGCTGATCGCCGTATTGAAGCGGAAGTGCTCGACCGACTCGGTGACCCGTTTGACCGCCTGCGAGGTGACGCGGCTCCAATCGGCATGGGCTACTTCTTTATCCGCTCCGTGCGTATCGCTGTCACTCGCTTCGGCCAGCCGCTGCCCGAACGCCCAGACCCGCTTCAGGAAGCGGTGGGAACCTTCGATACCCTGCGTGCTCCAGTCCGCGGCCTGGTCGAACGGTCCGATGAACATCTCGAACACCCGGAGCGTGTCGGCACCGAGCCCCTCGACGATCTCGTCGGGATTGATCACGTTCCCGCGCGACTTGCTCATCTTCTGGCCGTCCGGCGCCATGATCAGGCCCTGGTTGCGGAGGCTCCGGAACGGCTCGCGGAATTCGAAGTGTCCCCGGTCGGCCAGCGCCTTGGTCCAAAACCGTGCGTACAGCAAGTGCAGCACCGCGTGTTCCGCACCACCGACGTACATGTCGACCGGCATCCAGGCCTTGAGAGCCGCGGGGTCGAATGGCCCGTCCTCCTTGTCCGGAGACGGATACCGCAGGAAGTACCAGCTGGAATCCGCGAACGTGTCCATGGTGTCGGTCTCGCGTTCGGCATCGCCGCCGCACTTCGGGCACGGCGCTTGCACGAATGACTCGACCTTGGCGAGCGGACTCCGCCCGTCGCCGGTCGGGAGATAGTCCTCCACGTCCGGGAGCTCCACGGGCAGGTCCTTTTCAGGCACCGGCTGCGGCCCGCACTTCTTGCAGTGGATGATCGGGATCGGCGTGCCCCAGTACCGCTGCCGTGAGATCAGCCAGTCACGGAGCTTGTAGCCGGTCTGCTCCGTCGCCGCTTTCCGTTTCTTGAGGTCGGCGACGATCCGTTCACGGGCAAGTGACCGACTGAATCCATCGTACGCACCGGAGTTGATCATAATACCTTCTCCGGTGTATGCCTCACCTTTCATGAATGTGTGGAACGCGAAGCTGTGCATCGGGTCGGTCATCCGCCGCTCGACCTCATCCGGCGCCATCCAGCCCACCGTGAACAGCCCTTGCTCGTGGTCCTCCAGCTTCGGTTCGTCACGGGTCTCATCCTTCAAGCGGAAATGGAACAGTTCCGCCGTGCTGCAGCGCGCCTTGCCGTGCGCGATCGTGTGGTAATGGTTCTTGGCTTGGATGCCGCGGGCGACCAGTTCGAGGTTGGTATACCCACTTTCTTCGGCAATCTCCCTCCGCGCTGCGGCTTCCGGATCTTCGCCCTCATCCCGACCACCGCCAACAAACAGAGTCCCGCCGCCCTTCTTCCAGTCGAGCGTCAGGAGCTCGCCGGTCTTCGGATGTTCGACGATCGCCACGATGCTCCGCCTCGGCTCCTCGCCGTCGACCGGTGCGCCGGTCTCCGGCATTACGACCTGCCGGACCGGCAGGTCGAAGGCTTCCGCGAACTCGCGATCCCGGGAATCGTGCGCCGGCACCGCCATGATCGCGCCTGTGCCGTACGAAGCCAGGACGTAGTCGGCGATCCAAATCGGGACCCGTTCGTTATTGACCGGATTGGTCGCGTACGCACCGGTGAACACGCCCGTCTTCTTGCGATCGGTCGCCGTCCGTGCGATTTCGCTTTCCCGCTTCGCCTGTTCGACGTACTTCTTGACCGCAGCCGATTGCTCGTCAGTGGTGAGCTTCTTGACCAACGGATGCTCCGGCGCCAGCACCATGTACGTCACACCGTAAAGCGTTTCGGGAGTGGTCGTGTATACGCTGAAGCTGCCCGCTTCGGTGGCAAAGATAACGTCGGCTCCCATGCTCCGGCCGATCCAGTTCCGCTGCATCACCTTGATCGGCTCGGGCCAGTCGAGCTCATCCAGCGAATCCACCAGCTCGTCGGCGTACGCCGTGATCTTGAAGTACCACTGGGTCAGCTCCTTCTTCGTCACTTCGGCACCGCAGCGTTCGCACTTTCCTTCGACCACCTGCTCGTTGGCCAACACGGTCTTGTCGTTCGGGCACCACCACTGCCACCCCGTGTCGCGATACGCCAGTCCCGCCTTGAACAGCTCCAGGAAGATCCACTGGGTCCAGCGGTAGTAGCTTGGATCCGACGTATTCACTTCTCGCGACCAGTCGTAGGAAAACCCGAGGCTCTTCAGTTGCCGACGGAAGTTCTCGATGTTCCCTGCCGTATTCTCGGACGGGTGGATGCCTTTCTTGATCGCCGCGTTCTCCGCGGGAAGCCCGAACGCGTCCCAGCCCATCGGATGCAGGACGTCATGGCCTGTCAGACGTTTGAAATGCGAGTACGCATCCGTCGCGATGTAGCCGCGCGGGTGCCCCACGTGTAGCCCGTCACCGGACGGGTACGGGAACATGTCGAGCACGTATGATTTCGTGCCAGGCTTGTCGGACGCGGTGAAGATACCGGATTCCTGCCAGCGCTGCTGCCACTTCGGCTCGATGGATTGCGGGTCGTAACGCTTCATACCTATCAGCGTACCGCGAGTAACAAAACTGTGCCTAAGATTTGTCGTCATAGTTCAGTGTGATATAAATACTCGTTATGGCACTCCTTCGACCAGATGAGACGCTTGCCGGAAAAGACCTTTCTCTTCTTCGGTTAGATGCCGAGCCGCATCAGTTTATGACCGAACGGGTAACCGCGCGTGAAGCTAGCGGGGCGGAAATCCATCACTACATACAGGAACTTGGCGCTGAAAATCCTGAGCAGGCCATCCTCCTAGTTAGAGAAGGTATCCGGAAGGGCGATATGGTAATCGCATTTGAATTTTCGAAAGAAATCCGGACACTTGCCGAATTCGATATGGATGGCGCCTATCAAGCCCTGCTTGATATTACGAGGCGCGAGCACCCACTCGAATCAGATCACTGGATGGACGTCCGCCTCGAGATGGCATTCCGCGCCCATGCCCTGGAGTCCGGTGTCGGCGTTACGGACCTGTTATATGAACGCCTCATGGAGGACGAAGACGTCGACGTCGCAATCAAAGATCGGGTTAGTGCTGCCTTCTGGCGCAGCCCCTGAAACTTCCTGCACATAGGCATGCTACCGTGGCAGGCAAAGCTACGGATGCGTTAGGCTGGAGCCGTGCCACGGAGCAAGCGCAATCACTACGACATCGTCATCCTCGGCGCCGGGCCGGCGGGACTGGCGGCCGCCGTCTACGCCGCCCGCTACAATCTGAAGACGCTCGTCTTCGACATGGGCTTCGGCCGCTCCACCTGGTTCCAGCGGTTCGACAACTACCTCGGCTTCCCGAAGGGCGTGAAGGCGATGCAATTCCGCGAGCTCGGACGCCGGCAGGCCGAACGGCTCGGCGTACGGTTCCATCTGCAGGAACCGGCCGAACGGGTCACGCCACGCAAGGACGGAACCCTGTCCATCCGCACCAAGAAGCGTACCGTGACCGCCGAAGCGGTGATCATCGCCAGCGGCGTCGAGGACGTGATGCCGGACTTCAAGGACAACTTCGAGTACGAGGGCCGGTCGATGTACTGGTGTATCCTCTGCGACGGACACTTCGTGAACGGCAAGCGCGTACTCTGCGCCGGCAAGGACGATGACGGCGTGGATATGACCCTCCGCCTCCGGCAGTTCACGAAGCGGCTGACATTCACCGCCGAAGACTTCTCGAAGATCTCCCGGACGTCGCTGAACGAACTGAAACGCGCCGGCATCCCGGCGTACGAGGGGACGTTCAAGCGGGTCGTCGGCCGGCCGAAGGGTCACGTGCGCTCGGTCACCCTGGTGCTTACGGACGGTCAGGAAAAGACCCTCGCCACTGATGCGATCTTCCACCGGCTCGGCATCACGCCGTACAACGACGTCGCCAAAAAGCTCGGGGTCAGGCTCGATCGGCGCGGGCTGATCAAGGTCGACGCCGGCACGATGGAAACCAACGTGAAGAACGTCTACGCCGTCGGGGACATCCGCTCCGACGTGCTCCACCAGTTGCACGCCGCCACCTACTCCGCCACCCGCGCCGTGATCGAAGCGAACCGCCGCCTGTATAAGAAACGGTACGAGACCCGATGAAGATCCTGCTCGTCGCCGTTTGCATCGTGGAGCACGAGGGGCGGATCCCGCTGATCAAGTTCAAGCGGAACTACCTGGCCGGATTCTGGGGACTGCCCGGCGGCAAGCTCGAGGCGGACGAGCATCTCGACGCCGGCGCGACCCGCGAAATCAAGGAGGAGCTGGGACTGGATGCGCACGTCAGCGGATACCTCGGCGTCGTGGACGAGCTGGCGGTCCATGCCGACGGTTCCGTCACCCGCCCCCTGCTGTTCGTCACCCGGATGGCGCCGGACGGTCCGGTCTCCGCGAAGCCGCGCGAACTGCCGGAAGGCACGGTCCGCTGGTTCACGCCGGAAGAGATCGACCGGATCGAGCCGGAGATCGTCCCCTCCGACTTCCGGATCATCAAGCAGCTACACGAAGCCGGCCACAGCGGTTACTACCGCTCGAAGCTGGTGTGGGACGGTGATCTGATCAGGCTGGACTACTTCGACCGCGTCGGCGGCGCTACTTCTGCTGCTGGCCCTGCTGCTGCGCCTGCACCGCGGTAATCTCCATCTCGGCCAGCTCGTCGTCTCCGGATTCGATGGTGATGAAGAGCTTGCCGGGCTTCTCGATCCGGAACGCATCGAAGTTCAGGTTGAAGTTGAGATTGGCCGCCTCCTTCTTCTTGGCGGCACCTTCCTGGCGCTTGATCTCGAACGTGCCTGAGAACGGCGGCACCACGTCCTTGCCGTCTTCGTCACGGAACGTGACGCTGACCGGCAGCTCGTCCGCGGTCGTCGCCAGGCCGACGGCCATCGCCAGCCGCGGGTAGATCGCCGGGAACTGCCCGAGGCCGATCCGGCCCGGGGCATTGAGACCGCCGAAGACGCCGATCAGGTTAAGCTTGCCGCCGTCGGACGGAAACGTCTGGTCGGCGAGATGCGCATAGAGGATGTTCGCCTTCGCCATGTCCCCAGCTTCGCGGTGTTTGCCAGCGGATGCAAGCGAAGGCGCTTGCATGACCCCGGACACTCTTGTTAACTGGACCTACGGCTTAACGCCATTACCTTAACTTCGTCCGCGTTCCGCCACTCGTTTTAGCCCACGCAACGCATCTAGCGCGCGCTGGCCTACGAAACAAGTCGGAATCGTCGGACAAGCGTGAGTCTGTGCCTAGAGATTGGGATATGCAGCACACTTCGGGCGGTAGACGGCGTCCGAGGGAGGAGCAAGTCAAGGGACATCCCATCTCCCAGCAGGACTCACGAAACTTCAACCCTTGGAGAGCCGAACGGAAATCCCGCGAGTGAACCTCCGTTCCGCACACACTGACCTTCCGTCAGGTGTCCGCTTCCGCTACTCTGGTAATCGCACAATGCGGAACTCTCTGAGACCGGGCGGTCGTCGCATACCTCAGCTATCCACCAGCTGACCGCGACGACCGCCCTTTTCCTTTTGTCCACTCCGAAACACACCACCGTTTTCGCTATACTACGGAAGTACGGGGCCATAGCTCAGCTGGCCAGAGCGCCTGCATGGCATGCAGGAGGTCGGCGGTTCGAATCCGCCTGGCTCCACCACGTTTTCGGCGTCTGCCCTAGGTGATATGCTCAGCGGTCATGCGTGCAGAACGACCAGAACCCGGCATTCCTGAGATCCCGGAGAAACTACCGGAGTGGCACCGACGCCCCCAGGTCATCACCGTGGAGGGAGAGCTGGCTGCCGGAAAGGATACGCTGTGCGCCACGCTCTGCGAGGCGTATGGCTTCCGTTATCTGGACGTCAGCGGCATCGGACGCGGGCTAGCAGCGGCCGCGTTGCGCGAAGGCGTGGATCTTGAGGATGAAGCAGCCGTCGCCAGGTTCTACGCGGAAGCGGACGTTGACTTCGCGATGCAGGGATCGGGGGCTTCGGTGTGCGTGAACGGAGCGGACGTCACGGCGGATTTGAAGACGCCGGAGACCTACGATGCCAGTGCCAGGTTGATACGTTATCCGTTCGCTCCGATGCGCGTCGGTGAGATCGCGCGCGATTCCATCCGGCGGGGAAACGTGGTCGTCAACGGGCGCAGGCTGACGAGCGACATCTGGCCGGGCGCGGAACTCCAGTTGTTCCTGACCGGTGATTTCGAGGTACGCCTCGAGCGGCGATTCCGCGAGCTGCGCGAAGCGGATCCCGCGACGACTCGCGAAGCGGTGGCGGACGCGATGCGCCGACGGGCGGCGGAAGAAGCGGCCGCCGGTGCCAGCGCGGCATCCGCCTCTAGCCTGATCGTCGATACGACGGTGCTGGCTCCCGACGAAGTAGCCAACACCGTCGTCGAATCCCACAACAAAAGGACCAGCCTCATTTGACGTAAGTGATTGACCCTTTCGACCCGAACTTCCCGGGTCTCATCAGTCGCTATGCGAGAGGGTGGGGGCGGCATGGTAACGGAGATGGGTATCTCGTATTGACCATGCCGGAATCCCCCTGACGTCTGTTGTTTCAGGCCACCTCGTGAGAGGCCAGACTATGGGGCCGTGGGCGTTGCGGTGCGGATTGAGGCTGCTATGAGGCGAACGGCTTGCAGACCTTGGCCTTGAGGTCCAAGTAGCGAAGCCGTACCGTACGGTGCTCCTTGGGCAACTCCCGGAAACTGGTCGGCCGCGGGCTATCACTACATGCCAGCAGCTCCAAGTCCCGAAGGTATGCCTCGTGCGCAGCGGTTTTCGACGCCTCCTGGCGCTCGGCGCGCTGCATAGTACGTCGCTCATGCCAGTCGATCACCCATGCTCCGAATCGCTTCCGGAGGACGAATGCCGCCGTGGCAAGAACCGCAATTATGCCTCCGATGGGGAGAATCCAGCGAAGCAAGAAGGCGGTCACGCTATCCAGCACACCGAAGTAGGCCAGAAGACCTGCAACAACAGCCAGCACGCTCACCGTGGCGGGGTTAACCAGCCACAGCAATATGCTCGTGCCCTTATCGTCCTTCGTGGTATACCAGATGGAACTCGAGGTTCTTTTCCACGTCTCCCACGGCATCTCGCTGAGCGGATGGCGCAGAGGGCCATAGTCGATTCTCCGCATTCCCCCGATCAGCAGTACCGCGATGGAAAGGAGACTCAGGAACTCGGCCGCCAAGACGAGCAGCGACTTGAGTACAACCCACGGCAGCACCAACGGGATCGTCGTCATCAGGCGACGACGGAAGTGGCACTGGTCGTGGGTCTTCCGCTCCCACGGGAGCTGATTCACGAACCACTGGACGACCTTCGGCGGCGCCTTGGCGAACATCTTCTCGGACACCTCGACGTCCAGAACATCCGCCTCGGGGATTCGCTTCATGGACGTGAACCACCGCTGGAGAATCACCTCCTCGCGGAGGGCCGACTCCTCACGGAGCGTCTCCTCGGACTCATCCTCTCTGCCGAGCTCCCTGGCAACTCGCCACCAGTCAACACCCTCGTAAGGTTTGCGGAATCTGTCGAGCATGGGATCACGGCGCTCAAGTACCGAACATCGGTAACCACCGAAGTCGTCTTTCTCAGTGAGGACCTTTTTCGGATCTCCGTCGTGATTCGACCAGACCACCGTTCCGTGAATCCTGTTCTTTCCAGGCTTCTGGAATTGGATGTAGGTCATGAGATCCGTCAGCGGCACTACGTGCCGGCTGACCTCCGCGTCACCATTGCTGATGACGATGAGCATGTAGGGGTTCTTGACCCCTTGCTCCTTCAGGCGCTCGGTGAGGTCAGGAGATAGGCACCAACTGACTGGCACCATCGCGCTAACCTGACCCTGGGGACCTTGGTTAATCGCGAGTTTCACCTCCCCCGGCACCGCAAGTGCATCCGTATCAGTGGGCATGCCCACTCCTTTCCTTGCTTGCATCGTGTCTCGCCTCACAAGCGCCAGGCGCTTGCCTCAAAAACCACATTGAGAACGGCTATCCGTTGCCGGACAAACCCGCCGCGGACAGCCGTTCTCAAGCTTTGTTAAGCTGCAACGGTCATTTATATCTTACGGTTAAGCAAAAAACAAGGCGCCACGCTTGCCGTGTTACTATACCGGTATGATTCGACGCGAACCTGGAATTGCCGCTGAACTGCATGCTGCGGGGGCAGACCTCGAGGCCGCTCCGGGATGGCTCCAGGGATTACCCATCGAGAATACCGACCGGGTTATCAACGCCGCGCATCGCGAAGGAGTGCCGCCGGCCGATATGGCCGCGCGGATGGCAGGCGGACAGCCGCGCCATACTTCTTAAACGCCCGGCCTAATCCGTAACGATCGCGCCCTTGGCATGCCAGTCGGCGCGCGGATCGTTGAGGTACTCGTAGATGTCCCCGGCCGCGACCGACCCCTCCCCGACCGCCGTACCGATCTGGCGGAACATCGCGGACGCCGTGGTGTTGTCACCGGCGCCCCATACCCGCTCCGCGCTGGTCCGCTGATGGTCGTTCACGATCAGGAACTGCCCGTCGTCCAGCTTGGCCCCGAGCATATCGGGCAGCTCACGGTCCGGCGTCGAGCCGATCTCCACGAAGAGGCCGTCCAGCTCGATCGAGTCCTTCCCTTCGTACGCCTGACCGAGCTTCACGCCGGTCACCGTCTGCTCGCCGAGCACTTCCTCGACCGTGTTCGACAGCACGAACCGCACGTTCGGCTTCGACTTCACCCGTTCCACCCAGATCGGCTCCGCCCGGAACGTGTCCCGGCGGTGGATCCAGAAGACTTCCTTCGCGAACTCGCTGAGGTGCAGCGCGCCCTTGGCACCCGAGTCGCCCCCGCCGACGATCGCCACGCGCTTGTCCTTGAAGAACGCCGCGTCACAGGTGACGCAGTACGACACGCCCTTGCCCTCGAACTCCTTTTCGCCGGGCACGCCGAGCTTGTTATGCACCGTGCCGGTCCCGACCAGCACCGCGCGGGCCGACAGTTCCGCCCCCGCCCATCCCTTCAGGTGGAATAAGTCGCCGTCCCGGGATACCTCGGTGACCTTTTCCGGATGCAACGTCGCCTCGTCGTACGCCTTGGCGTGGTCCCCGAAGTGCTTCGCCAGGTCCATGCCGCTGATCGACTGGAACCCCAGGTAGTCCTCGACCAAATGGGTCGTGGAGACGTACCCGCCGAGCTCCGGTCCCATGACGACGTTCGTCAGCTTGTACCGCGACGCATACACGGACGCCGCAAGCCCCGCCGGCCCGGCACCGATGATGGCAAGATCGTAGCGGTCAGGCGTGTTTGTTTTTTTCGTCACGTCGGCGCTCCTTAGAGATGCGGTGTCAGCTTGCCCTCGAGTTCCGGTTTCGGGATCACGCCGATGATCGTCTCGACCGGCTGTCCGCCCTTGAAGAGGATCAGGGTCGGGATGCTCATCACGCCGAACTGCTGCGCCAGCTCCTGCTGCTCGTCCACGTTGACCTTGCCGACGGCCAGCCGATCCTTTTTCTCATCGGCGACGACGTCGACGATCGGATCGAGTACCTTGCAGGGGCCGCACCACTCCGCCCAGAAGTCCACGAGCACCGGCTTGTCGGACTGCTCGACCTCCTTCGCGAAGTTCTCCTTGGTGATGACGGTTTCGGGCATAGGTCTAGTTTACCAATCCCAGGCTGAAGAATAGCACCGTTCCCGCCGCCGCCAGCGCCCAGAAAACCAGCATCGCCAGGATCAGGCCGATCCCGAACCGGAATCCGTCCCGCACGGTGACGTTCAACTCGGGCGGCAATACGTACGGATCGTTCTGACGGTCGAAGTACTCCTCGTCGGGAGTTTCCTTGATGTTCACGTCGCTGGTTTTCCCCTTCTTTGCCATACGTAAATAGGTTACCGTTCCACTTTAGTATCCCGGCACCCTCCCGGGCAACTGTCAGGAGCGTGCCGTATGCAGTTTCCTGACCCGTTCCAGGAGATACTCCCGGGTATTCCGCTTCGGATCGTCGAGGACTTCCTCGAGCAGGGCGTCCAGGGTCCGGCCGATCTCCGGACCCGGTTTCATGCCCAGTTCCTTCATCAGGTCGTGCCCGTCGACCTTGAGCATCCGCGTGGAAATCGGCTCTTTCTGCACTTCGAGCGAACGTTCCTTGAACAACTGGAGCTTCTTCGTGAGTCCGATCTTGCAGCCCGAGCCGAGCCGGTCGCCGACCCGCAGCGCGATCAGATCGTCGACGTGCTCCGGCCCTACCCGCCGGACGATCCGCCGGACCGCCTTGTCCGTGGACTCGAACTGGAACAGGAACATGTGGTGCCGGACCAGGTTGGTCACCCGCTTCAGGTCGTCGTTCGAGAATCGGAGCCGCCGCATGATCTCCTTGGTCATCTTAGAGCCGATCACTTCGTGGCCGTGGAACGTGCGGCTGGCGCCGCTGCCGCGCGCGCTCCGAGGCTTGCCGACGTCGTGCAGGAGTGCCGCCAGCCGGACCAGCGGGTCCGTGCTCGGCGTATGCTCGAGTGACCGGAGGTTATGCTCGAGCACCGGATACTTGTGATGCTTTGGTTGGTCGAGGTCCGCGCCCTCTAGTAGCTCCGGCAGGAATTGCTCGAGCAAGCCGGTCTTCAGGAGCAACCGTACGCCTTCGGCCGGCCGGTCCGAGGCCAGGATGCCCATGAATTCGTCACGGATGCGCTCGGCGGAGATGTGCTGCAACCGTTCCGCGTTAGCCCGGACGGCCGTTAGCGTCTTCGCCTCGATCGCAAACCCGAGTTGTGCCGCGAACCGGACCGCCCGGATCAACCGCAGCGCATCCTCTTGGAACCGCTCATCCGGATCACCGACGGCGCGGATCGCCTTGGCTCGCAGGTCGGCCTGTCCGCCGAATGGGTCTGCCAATGTCCGTCCGTCGGTAGCGATCGCGTTTACCGTGAAGTCCCGCCGGGCAAGGTCATCCTCGAGCCGTTTCACGAATACGACCTTCTCCGGGTGGCGCGCGTCGCGGTACTCCGTTTCCGCCCGGTAGGTCGTCACCTCGTAGGTCTCCTTCCCGTGCCGTACGCCCACGGTCCCGTACCGGTTCGCGTACACGGCGTTCGGGAACACGCGCTGGATCGCTTCCGGGGTCGCGGGAGTAGCGACGTCCCAATCCTTCGGTTCGCGGCCGAGCAGGAGGTCCCGAACACCGCCGCCGACGGCGTACGCCTCGAAACCCGCTTTCGCGAGCTTGTCCATCACCCACCGGACGCCGGCGGGGAGCCGGATGTCGGGATTCGTCATGTCACCAGCTTACCGAGCAGGGGCGGCGGCGAACAGGACGCGGCGTTCAGACCAGCCCGTATCCTTCCATCCCCGGCGATGGCGGAATGCCCATCAGCTTCAGGACGGTCGGCGCCACGTCACCGAGCAGGCCGGTCGCGGCGGTCTCCTTGTCCATCGTCAGGCGGCCCGATGCCAGCAGCTTGCCCGGATCCTCGGAGTCCGGCGAACAGATGATCAGCGGTACGGGATTGGTCGTATGCTCCTTGTCCGGCACGCCGTTCGCGAAGTTGACCATCTGCTCCGCGTTGCCATGGTCGGCCGTGACCACCAGGTACGCACCCGCGTCCCGGCAGGCCTTGGCGATCTCGTCCAGCTTCTTGTCGATGGTCTCGACCGCCTTGACCGTCGCCTCGAAGTTGCCGGTGTGGCCTACCATGTCCGGGTTCGCGAAGTTGACCATGATGAACCCGTAGGCTTCGTCGCCGATCCGCTTGATCAATTCGGCCGTGATTTCCTTCGCGCCCATCGCCGGTTCCTGGTCGTACGTCGCCACCTGCGGGGAGGGGATCAGGAGGCGCTCCTCGAGCGGGTACGGCTCCTCATGCCCGCCGTTCAGGAAGAACGTGGCGTGCGGGTACTTCTCGGTCTCCGCGATGTGGAACTGCCGGACGCCCGCGTCCGAGAGCACCTTGGCCAGCGGATCCACGACGTTCTGCGGGAAGAATGCCACGTGGACCGGTAGGTTCGGTTCGTACTGGGTCAGGGTGGACACGTATCCCGGGCCGACGTAGTCCTTACGGGGAAAGCGCTCGAACTGGGCATGCGCGATCGCTTCCGCGAGCTGCCGGATCCGGTCGGAACGGAAGTTGAAGAAGATCGCGGAGTCACTGCTCCGGAGCGGTTGCGGCTTTTCCCCGTCACGCAGGATCACGGTCGGCTCGATGAATTCGTCCGTCAGCCCCTGCTTGTAAGCCCGGGAGATCGCCGCCTCCACGCTCGATGCCGTCGGACCCTTCCCCTGCGCGATCGCTTCGAACGCCTTGCGGGTCCGGTCCCAGCGGTTGTCGCGGTCCATGGCGTAGTACCGGCCGCAGATAGTACGGATCTTCCCCACGCCGGTGTTGGCGATCTCGCCTTCCAGCTTCTTGAGCGAATCCAGGATCGCTTTCGGCGGCGTGTCGCGACCGTCGGCGAAGATGTGGAGCGCCACGTCCTTCACCTTTTCCCGGCGGGCGAGGTCGAGCAGGGCGATCAGGTGGCGCAGGTGCGCATGCACGCCGCCCGACGAGGCCAGGCCGATCAGGTGCAGGGTCCCCGACGCGTTACGGGCATGCTCGCAGGCTGCTTTCAACGCGTCGTTCTCGTAGAATGACCCGTCCGCGATCGCGGCGGATACCCGCGGCAGGTCCTGGGGAACGACCCTGCCGGCACCGATGTTCAGGTGGCCGACCTCGGAGTTGCCCATCTCGCCCCACGGCAATCCGACCGCTTCACCGGACGCCTGGAGCAACGTATGCGGATTCTCCTGCCACAGCCGGGCGAAATGTCTTGTCCGGGCGTTGGCGATGGCGTTGCCCTCGAAGACCGGGGAGTGCCCCCAGCCGTCCAGGACCACCAGCACCAGCCGGCGCCGGCCCGTGGAAGCGGGCTTCTTCGTCATCGCTGCCTCATGTCAGGAAAGGCCCTTCCGACCGTTCCAGCAAGCTATACCCGGTCATCGCTTCCGGCTTGGGGATATTCAGCAGGTCGAGCACCGTCGGCGCCACGTCCGCCAGCATGCCGGAAGGCAGGCTCCCGTCCATGATCGAACGGTCCTGGCCGGAAAGCGCCAGATCGTCGGCACTGACCAGGATCATCGGTACCGGATTGTTCGAGTGGTCGACGTTGCTGACCCCGGTCCGGGCGCTGGTCATCTGCTCGGCGTTGCCGTGGTCGGCGGTGATCAGCACCGTGACCCCCTGTTCTTCGCACGTTTGGATGACCTTGCCAATCTCCACGTCCAGCGCCTCGGCGGCCCGGACGGCGGCTTCGAAGTTCCCGGTATGACCGACCATGTCGAGGTTCGCGTAGTTAGCGACGTACAGGTCGGCGGCCTTGCCCGTGATCGCCGCGACCAACTTCTCGGTCACTTGGGACGCCGCCATCTCCGGTTGCTCGTCGTAGCCACGCACTTCGGGCGAGGGAACCTTCTCATCCCGTTCGCCGGTGAACGGCTGGTCGTGCCCGCCGTTCAGGAACGTGGTTATGTGCGCGAACTTCTCGCTCTCCGCGACCCGGTACTGACTCAGTCCCGCCTTGGAGACGGTCTCTCCCAACGTATCGGGCAGCTTCTCCGCGGCGAATGCCGCTTTCACGCTCATGTCGTCGGCGAACGAACTCATCGTCACCAGGTAGAGGTTCTTGAGCGGTTCGCCATGCTCGAACTGGCCGAAGTACGGCGCCACGAACGCCTTCGCCAACTGCCGGCTGCGTTCCGGCCGGTAATTGAAGAAGATGATCGAGTCGTTGTTGTCGATCGTCGGCGGCTCGCCGATCCGGGTCGGCTCGATGTACTCCGTCGGCGTATCCGTGGACCGTGCCTGGGTCAGCACCTCCTTCACGCTGGCAGCCTGCGGCCCCTTCCCGGCCACCATCAGGCTGTACGCCCGGGCCGTGTGTTCCCAGCGCTTCTCGCGGTCCATCGCGTAGTACTCGCCGGAGATGGTGGCGACCGTACCGACACCTACCTCGGCGATGGTCTTGGCGAGCTGGTCGAGGTACTTGTCCATGCTGTTCTCCATCTGCCCCTCTTTGTCGAGCAGGACGTGGACATAGACGTTCGAGAATCCCTGCTGCTTGGCGAGTTCCAGCAGTGCCCGGACGTGCTCCAAGCCTTTCGCACCCTCCTCCGGGCTCAACGCCCCGATGAAGTGCAACGAGGAATCGTGCTTCTTCACGTGCTCGACCGCGTCGATGAACACCTGGTTCTGGAAGAACGAACCGCTGGCGAGCGCCGTGGCGATCGCCGGGACCTCCTGGAAGACGATCCGTCCGGCGCCGAGGTTGAGGTGGCCGACCTCGGAGTTGCCGGCCTCGCCCCACGGCAGGCCCACGGCGGTCCCGGCCGCTTGGAGGGCCATCGAAGGATAGTCCCGGAGCAGCCGGTGCATGTTCGGCGTCCGGGCACTGGAGATCGCGTTCCCTTCCGTGATCGGGGAGATTCCCCACCCGTCCAGGACCAGCATCGCGACCGGACGTCGCTCAGCCATGTCGCGCCTCCGTGGTAACCAGCGCGTTCCGACCGGGGTAGACGGCCTGGCTGCCGATCGCTTGCTCGATCGCCAGAAGCCGATTGTACTTCGCCACACGCTCACCGCGTGCCGGGGCGCCGGCCTTGATGAATCCCGTCTCCCAACCGACCGCCAAGTCGGCGATCCAGGCATCCGTCGTCTCACGGGAACGATGGCTGGCAATCGCCGCCAGTCCTTGCTCCGCGGCGGCGCGGCGGGCAGCGGCGGCTTCGGTGTACGTCCCCGCCTGGTTGGGCTTCAGGATCACGCCGGAAACGCCGGCCTCCATTGCGGCCTTGGTAATGCGCTTGGCATCCGTGACGGTGAGGTCATCGGCCACGACTTGGGTCGCGACCCTGCCCTTCAGCGCCTTCCAGCCGTCCCAGTCATCTTCGGCATACGGGTCTTCCAGCGAGACCAGGGGGTACCGCTGCGTCAGCGTTTCGTATTCGATCGCCAGCTGTTCGGCGCTCAAGGTGTGCCCGTCGAAACGGTAGCCGCCGCCCCGGTACAGTTCGGATGCGGCTACGTCGAGCGCGAGCGCGATCTGTTCCCCGGGACGGTACCCGGCGCGCTCGATCGCCTGGAGCAAGAGGTCCAGCGCGTCGTGATGGCCGTCCAGTTCCGGCGCGAAACCGCCCTCCAGGCCGACGCCCGTGGACAAGCCGCGGTCGACGAGGATGTCGTAGAGCGCGCGGTACGTTTCCGCTCCGGCACGAAGCGCCTCGGAAAACGCGTCGAATCCGAGCGGCAGGATCATGAACTCCTGGATGGAGAGGCCGTTGTCGGCATGGGCACCGCCATTCAGGACGTTCAGCATCGGGACGGGAAGACCGCGGGGTTCGCCCTCCGCGACGTAACGCCAGAGCGGCTCCTTCGCGGCCTCCGCCGCGGCCTGGAGCGTCGCCAGGCTCACTGCCAGCAGAGCGTTGGCACCGAGACCCGAACGCTTGGTGCGGTCCAGTTCCTGCAGGCGGGCGTCAATCGCCGCTTGGTCGCTGGCATCGGCACCGCGGAGCGCCCGTGCGATCTCCACGTTCACGTGGCTCACGGCCTTGCGGACGCCCTGGCCGTTCCACCGGCGGTCGCCGTCGCGCACCTCCGCGGCCTCATGGGTGCCGCTGGAGGTTCCCGCCGGCACGGAAGCCGTGCCGCTGCCATGGTCGGTCCCGACGGTCGCCTCGACCGTCGGGATTCCGCGGGAGTCCAGGACCATCCGGGCGGTAATGCCGGTGATCTTCACGTTCATAGCGGATCCTCCGCCAATCGGGCCTTCAGGGAGTCGATCACCTCGTTCGGCGACGGGTCGACGCCGTTCAGCTTCGCCAGCTCACAGCTTGCCAGATCGCCCCAGATGATCGCAGAAACCTGATGGGCCAGCCGGTTCGGACCGGTCCCCTGGATCGTCACGTGCGGCAGGTTCCGGCGGTCTAGTTGCTCCTTCAGGAATTCAAAGCGGAGGGCATGGCGCGGATGCTCCACGTCCGTGCGCAGCAGCACGAACAGCGCCTGCTGCCCCAGGGAATCCGGGTACTCCAGGCCGACGATCCCGTTGTGGTTCTGTTCGGGAAGCACGTCCCAGGCGGCCGTCTGCTTGGCGTTCTCGGCAAGCTGCCCCTTAAGCCGGCGGCCGGCTTCCGTAAGGAATCCCGCGCTGTAGATGACCGGTATCCGGCCATGGAACCGTTCGGCCAGCCCGGCACCGAGATGCCGTTGCGTGGACCGTGCCGTCTCCGCCAGCTCGCGCAGGTGCTCGACGGCCGGCTTCACCGCTTCCGAACAGTCGGAAGCGAATCCGAGCGTCGCCAGGACCTTCAGCATCAGTCCGAACGTATAGGGGGTCGCCGCGCGGGGCGGGATCGCGCTGACGTACGTGACGAGCGCCTGCTTGTCCCGCTGGGCGTCATCGGCAAGCGGCCCGCCGGTCGTCACCGCCAGGACCGGCGCCTTGCGCTCCCGGGCCGCGGCGTAGGCGGAGCGGGTTTCCTCCGTGCTGCCGGAATGGCTTACGCAGATCACCAGCGTCCGCTTGTCTACGTACTCGGGCACGCCATAGTCACGATGGATCACGTACGGGACCTTGAGCTGGTCCGCCAGGTAATCGCCCGCCAACGCGGCCCCGATTCCCGACCCTCCCATGGCACAGACCACGATCCGTTCGGCGCGCTTCAGGCGGGGCGGAAGCGTTACCGCCGTTCCGTATCCCGACTCGAACAGTTCGGGCCACGCCAGGACGTGCCCCAGCATGTCTCCCGGATCGACCGGTGGTTTCTTGGAAGTCATACCCGAATGTGTGTTCGTGTTCGCTCTCATTCTACCTAGATTACGCGCCTGCCGCAGGATGGCGTCACGAATGCAGCAGTTCGCCGTCGTCTTCCTCCTCGACTTCGGAAAGCCGGAGATGGAGGTACGCGACCGCATGGAACACGGCCAGGACCGAGAGCGCGGTCACGAACGGAAGGACGATTTGGAGGATGTCGTTCATTTTTTATGCGTTTGTTTCCTGCAAAATTACCAAAACATACCATAAAATGAGCCATTAGTCAATGTC
>CAYZCS010000018.1:0-16001 GCA_964476895.1 uncultured Candidatus Saccharibacteria bacterium
GGCCAAGGCGGGGACGGCGATCGGCCTGTCGCGGGCGACGCTCCGGAACATCAGGCAGAACCTCGGCTGGGCGTTCGGCTACAACACGCTGCTGATTCCCGTGGCGATGGCCGGGCTGATCAATCCCGCCCTGGCCGCCGGCGCGATGGCGTTCTCTTCGCTGAGCGTGGTGCTGAACGCGCTGCGCCTGAAGCGCGCCGCGGTGCGGTAGCGGCGGACCTGTGCTACTTCGTATCCCAGCCCGCGGCCTCGTATACCGCGGCTACCAATGCGCAGACCGGCCGGTCCTTATGGTCGCACGTCGCGCCTATGCGCCTTTGCGTAATCGGCAATCCGTCCATGCTCCGGCCGCGCAGCATCGCGGCCGTAGTCGCGTCGATCGCGCTGTGGACTTGCTCCTCGGCCAAGCCGACGTGCTCCACGAACAAGCCCTTGCCGGTTTCCGGCTCTTGTACCCAGCCGATTCCGGCCCAGGCTTCCTGTCCGGGTTCGGTGGCGTAGGCTTCGGCACTCACGATGTACAATCGGTCGCCCCATGCACCGGGTGCGGGTAATTCCGCTTTTGTCGTTTCTACCACCTTGCTGCCCGGCGGAATCACCGAGCTTAGCCGGAGCAGGTTGTAGTTTGCGATTTCCGCCTGGAGCAGGGCATCGTCGAACGCGGCCAACGTGGTCGGCCCGCTTCCGGTTGCTGATACGACTGCAATCCGCATAGTTGGTTCTCCGGCAGTATACTGGTTTCCTGACGCGTCGTATACTGGAAACACCGTTCCTTAACGCAAAACTGATAAGGGGAAACAGATGACGACCAATGCACGAAGAGTCCGGAAGGCAGGGACTCTGATTGCGGCCGTGGCCCTTATCGGTCTTGCCGCGAAGTTCCTGCTGCTGTACCTCACCGACATAGTCTTCGCACCACCGATCGTGGCAGTCGCTGCCTGGCTCGGCCCTGTGCCGAGTTTCATGATTTTTGTGCCGGTGTACGCGGTCGCCAGCTACTGGCTGGCCATGTTGGCCGTTCGGGGAATCGACCATCGGGCGGATGGCTGGCTTGTCCGCAGGCTGACCAGCCTGGTAGCCAGCGAGCGCCGGGACGACACCGGGCGAGCCATCCAACGCTGGTGGAGCCGGGGACCGCTCATGCGCGGTTTCGGATTCCTGGTGTCGGGCATTTTGCTCGGTGGAATTCTCACCACCGGCATGTGGCGGTTCCGCAGGCCACGTGCTCCGCTCGCCGAGATGCGGCGTGTGGCGCTGTTCACCTCGGCAACGTTCGGCGTGAGTTTCGTCGCCCTGTACGCTTTCGTCGGTGCTGAGGCAGTGCGGGCCGCGACCGACTGGTTGTGATTCACCGGCATACCATCCTACATACCATCCAGACTACGAAGGGAAGGAGGCACGGGTGTACCGTGTCACGACCGAGCATCACATAGATGACGAGCTGCGGGGACGGTTGCTCGGCATGTACGAGGAGTCGTACGACGCCCTCCGTCGCATGTCCCCGGTTCGGCAGTACTACGAGCGCCACGAGCTGGTCGAGGCCCTGGTGGATTCCCGGATGCTGAAGTTCATCCTCTGGGAGGACAATCGTCAGGTCGGCTTCGCGGTCGTTACGACGGAGCTGCAGCTGGTTCCGTGGATCGAGGTGGCATTCTACGAGGACATGTTCCCGGTCCAGTACCGAGAGCGGAAGCTCTACTACTTCTGCGGCTTCTGCATCGATGCGAGCGAGCAGGGTGAGGGCCGGGCCCGTGAGCTATCCAAGTGGATCATCAATCACGTGGCACCACGCGGTGTCGCGCTGTTCGATAGCTCGCACTTGATCAACGAGCCGATCGTCGCCCTGGTAACCTCCGAGGGAGTGAAACAGCTCGAGATTGAGCATCGCGAGCTCGGTACCCAGCACTACCACGCGGTCAGGGCTCTCGGCTTCAAGCCCGGGTTCTCGAAAGGCAATCCCGATGGCGTCGGCGTTCAGGTTCAAGGCGACTGATTTATTCGGTCGAACCACCATACCGGACGCCAGGAAAGACCTCTGTCAGGCGGCAACGCCACCAACGACAGAGGTCTTTTTCCTACCCGCCGGACCTTTACAGATTGATTAAATTGTGGTATAGTTAAGCAATTTTTATGAGGAAGAGTACCACGTGGACGTAATCATCAACGGCATAGTGCTGGTTACCGGCGTGCTCGTGGCGCTGCTCGGGCTGCTGGTGCTGCTGAACAACCCAAAGGCGGTCCCGAATCGGCTGTTCTTCGGTTTCGCGCTGGCGACCATGGCGTGGATCGGGGCGAACCTGGCGGCGAGCCTGTCAGCTGATCCCGGCGTTGCACTGCTCTGGTCACGTTTGGCGGTGATCGGCGGGGCGATGGTGCCGTACGCGATGCTGCTTTTCGCTTTGGATTTCCCGCGTCGCACACCGGTGCGACGGTACCTTAAGGCGGCCGCGGTTCTTCCGCCGTTTCTCTTCGTCGTCACCGCACTGACACCGCTCAACGTGGTATCGAGTGACGCCTACGCGGCCCACATCGAACCGGGTATCCTGTATACGCCGCTCGGGGTCTACGTCCTGACGTACACTATTGCCAGTCTCGTGGTCCTGGGACGGGGACTCGGACGGGCACAAGGGAAGGCCCGCGAACAGTTCCGGTACGTGATGGCGGGAATCCTGATCATGGCCGTGCCCGGCACCGCCCTGAGCGTGGTCCTGCCCAACGTCGGACTGCCGGAGCTGGCACAACTGAGTCCGGCAACCGCGCTCGGGTTCGTAATCGCCGTTTCTTACGCCATGTTGCGCCATCAGCTCTTGAACATCCGGCTGGTGGTCGCCCGGTCAGTGGCGTACGTACTCCTCTTGCTGACGCTGGCGGGCGGATACGGAGCCGCCGCTTTCGGTGCCGGGGCAGTGCTGTTTCCCGGGGAAGGCACCTCGGCGGCGCAGCAGGTACTGAACATCACCCTCGCGATCATCCTGGCCTTCACGTTCCAGCCGCTTCGCCGGTTCTTCGAACGGCTGACCGACCGCGTCTTCTATCGCGAGCGGTACGACACTCAGGACGTGCTCGACGAGGTCGGGAAGACCATCGCCACCGAGCTCGAGCTGGACCGGGTGCTTCGCAGTACGCTGGAGACACTCTGCCAGCGGCTGAAGATCGCCTCCGGGCGGTTCGTGATTCTCGACGGCCGGAAGACGTACGCGACCGTTTCCGTCGGTACCGGGATCGTCCAGCCGCGCTCGCTCGAGCTGGCCAAGCTGAACCAGCCGATCCTCTCCGCCGACGACCTCACCGGCGGCATCCGCAAGCGGATCATGGAACGGTGCGGCGTGCGGGTCAGCGTCTCGCTGCGCACCCGGAAGCGGATCGTCGGCTACCTGCTGCTCGGCGACAAACGCTCCGGCGACATCTACTCCGAGCAGGACCTCCGCTTGCTCCGGATCTTCCGTCAGGAAGCGGCGGTGGCGATCGAGAACGCCAAGGCCTATGAGAAGATCGCCCGGTTCAATGCCACGCTCCGCCAAAAGGTCAACGATGCCACTCGCCGGCTGCGGGTCGCCAACGACAACCTCCGGGAGCTCGATAAGACCAAGGACGAATTCATCTCGCTGGCATCGCATCAGCTCCGCACCCCGCTTACGGCGGTGAAGGGGTACCTTTCGATGCTCGAGGAGGGGGATGCGGGACGGGTCAACCGCGCACAACGGGAGTACTTGGAAACGGCCCGGCATTCATCCGAACAGATGGTCCGGCTGATCTCCGACCTCTTGAACGTCTCACGGCTGGCCGGCGGCCGCTTCGTGGTCGATCGGCAGCCGACCGACCTGGCCGCGCTGCTTCGCGAAGAGGTCGCCCAGGTCCGCCCGAACGCCCAGGCCAAAGGGATCAGGCTGGTCAGCCACGTGCCGCGGCGGCTGCCCAAGGTCTCGGCTGACCCGGATAAGATCCGGCAGGTGATGATGAACTTCCTCGACAACGCGATCTACTACACGGACGAAGGCAGCGTCACCGTGTCGCTGCGCCGTCGAGGGAAGATGCTGGAGTTCACCGTGACGGATACGGGAATCGGCGTGCCGGTGGCGGCGCAGAAGAAGCTGTTCAAGAAGTTCTTCCGGGCGGAGAACGCCAAGCAGAGCCGTCCGGACGGGACCGGGCTCGGGCTCTACCTCGCCAAGCGGGTCGTGGAGGTACAGGGCGGCGAGATCGTCTTCGAATCCGTCCCGGGGCAGGGCAGTACTTTCGGATTCCGGCTGCCGCTGAAGGGGTGAGCTAGCGCCGTGCTCGCCGCTTTGCCAGCGCGCGTTTCCCGGACGCCTTCCGCCCGCCGGACCGCTTCGCCTCGTGCAACGTCCGCTGCGGGAACGGGATCTCGATCCCTTCCTTGTCGAACTCGATCTTCAGGCGCTTGCGCAGTTCGCCGGTCACGTCCCACTGCCGCGCCGCTTTCGTCTCGCCGAGCACCTTCATGATGATCGCCGACTCGCCGAAGCTGTCGACCCGCAGGAACTGCGGCGGCTTCAGGATGTCCTGCTTCCACTCCGTGGCCGCGGACAGGCGCTTGCCGACCCGGTTGATCACCGCGATCACGTGGTCCAGGTCGGAGTCGTAGGCCACGCTCACGTTCAGGTCCACCCGCGAGAAGTCCTTGCTCAGGCTCGAGGCGATCTTGATCTCGCCGTTCGGGATGAAGTGCGTGGTGCCGTCGAGGTCGCGGATGGTGGTCAGCCGCAGCGAGATGTTCTCGACCAGCCCGCACTTGCCGTCCACACAGATGATGTCGCCCACGCCGAACTGGTTCTCCAACAGGATGAAGAAACCGGAGAGGATGTCGCGCACCACGTACTGCGCACCGAAGCCGATCGCCACGCCGATCACACCGGCGGCCGCCAGGAGCGCGCCGATCTCCACGCCGAAGCTGCCGAGCAGGGTGATCAGCGCGGTCAGCCAGATCACCGCCGCCGCGGTGCCGTGGAAGATCCGGATCAGCGTGTCCTCGCGTTTGCGTTCCGCGTCTTCGGAGGCGAACGTGCGGTGCCGGATGAACCGGCGGATCAGCCGCTCGATGAACCGCTTGCTGAGCCAGGAGATCGCGAACGCGGCGGCGACCACGATCGCCACTTCGTCCCGGTGGTCGAGGAACCAACTGGCGATGGCATTCCAGATGCCTGCGGCAAGGTCGGAGAGGTCGCGAAGTACGTCAGGCATTGGGTGTAGTTGTACCAACCGGGCGGAGTGCGGTCAAATCGCCGCGCCTGCTGCCGCGTCTGACGCAACGCCAATCGTCGGTCTGCACAATTCATGATTGTCTGGGGGCGTTTTTCTGTAACTTGCTCCAGTGCGCTACTGCCGGCCGGTCGGTACGGTGGTGCCAAGTAATCATTAGTAAGCAAGGAGGTCGCGCATGGCAGACGAGACGAACAACATGGTCCGGGTAATCGTAGGGACGGTCCTGGCGATCATCCTGGTCGTCTTGCTGCTGATGTTGCTGGTGCCATCCTGGTTCGGCGGTGAGGATGATACGGATGACGGCAGGGACGTGGGCCGCGGTGTCACGCTCGGAGCGGTGCTGGATACTCCCACTGACTACGTCGGAGATCGGGTGATCGTCAGCGGGGAAGTGGTGACGATCCGTTCCGCCCGGGCGTTCACGATCGGCGGACCGGCGTTTGGCGGTGAGCTGCTCGTCCTGACGGATGCGGACATTCAGGAAGCAGGCGGTATCGACCGGGCGCTGCAGCCGGGGGACATCGTGCAGGTCCACGGCGAGGTCCAGGAGTTCCGGCGCGATGACGCCGAACAGCGGACCGGCGCCACTGTCGCGCCGAACCTGCCCGAGACGTTCACCGGCCGTCCGGCCGTCTACGCCGACCGGCTGCTGGTCGATCTCCGCGGGGCCTTTACGACGACCCCTACGCCCACCTCTACCGTGACCCCGTCGCCGCGGGTGTCGCCCGCGTTCTGACTGCGGCCAAGCGTAGCCACCAAGCCGGCATTGGGTATACCATGTAGGTAAGGGGATACGTTCCCGCTTTTTCGTTCTCTTTTCGCATGACCCCGCCATCAGAATCAACCCAGCGACCCGGCACGGAGCGCGTCCCCGACGTTGAACCGACTCCCGAGTCGCTTGATCGCCGGGCGCTCTGGCGCGTCGATTCCGTCGGCCCGATCGACGGCCGGTACGGGCGCGACACCGAGGAGCTCACCGAGTATTTCTCCGAACGTGCGCTGATGAAGTACCGCGTCCGGGTCGAGGGTGAGTACTTCCTGGCGCTGCATGACGAGCCGGAACTCGGCCTGGAGCCGCTCACAGACGAGGAAGTCGCCGCGGTCCGGGAGCTTGGCACCCTTACTCCCGAGGACGCCCACCTGATCAAGCAGATCGAAATGAAGGGACACGCCGGCAATCCCGCCACCAAGCACGACGTGAAAGCGGTCGAGTACTTCATGAAGCACCGGTTGGCCGGGAAACTCCCGCCGGAGAAGATGGAGTGGATCCACTTCGGGCTGACCTCGGAAGATGTGAACAATATGGCGTATGCGCTGATGCTGCGCGACGCGACGAACCGCGTGATGATTCCGGAGGCGCGGAAGATCTATGACGGCACCATGGCGATGGCGCTTGAGTACGCCGACCTACCGATGTTAGCCCGCACGCACGGTCAGCCGGCCTCGCCGACTACGTTCGGCAAGGAGTTCCGGGTGTTTGCGGAGCGGCTCGACCGGCAGCTCACCCAGGTCGAGCAGCAGCGGCTACAGGTCAAGTTGAACGGTGCGGTCGGGAATTATAATGCTCATATGGCGGCGTTTCCCGGTGTCGACTGGGAAGGCTTTACCGGAAGGTTCGTCGACCGAGCCCGCACCGGCGACCCGGGCGTCGCGCTCGAGGCGAACTACGTGACCACGCAAATCGAGCCGCACGATTCATATGCCGAGCTGTTCGATGGCATCCGCCGGGTTAACGGCGTGCTGCTCGACTTGGACTGTGACATATGGCGGTACATTTCGGACGGCTGGCTCGTGGAACGACCTGAGCCCGGCGCTACCGGTTCCTCGGCGATGCCGCATAAGGTGAACCCGATCAACTTCGAGAACTCGATAGGGAACATCGGGACCGCCGGCGCGCTCCTGGAGTTCTTCGGCCGCAAGCTCCAGGTGTCGCAGCTGCAGCGCGACCTTTCCGACTCCACGGTTGAACGCAACTTCGGGGTGGCCTTCGGGCTTTCACTGGTGGCATACAAGAATACGTTGAAAGGCCTGGCGAAGATCGAGGTGAATGAAGCTGCGGTTGCCAAATCCCTGGACGACCATCCGGAGGTGGTCGCGGAAGCGATCCAGACGGTACTTCGCAGCTATGGCGTGGAGCGGCCGTATGAACTGCTTAAGGAGGCGACCCGCGGTCGTCAGGTCACCAGGGAAGTACTACACGAACTCATCAATTCGCTGGATCTGCCCGAAGAGCGCAAGGAGCGCCTGAGGGCGTTCGAGCCGCGGAACTACGTGGGCATTGCGGCCGAAATCGCTCGTCGGGAGTGACCGGACGACCGGCCGCGCGGCGATTTGCCAAGCGCCGCGGCTCGCCATACACTAAGCGCACAACCAGGTATCAAGAGTAGTGGTGAGGGAACTAGCCCGTCGATCCACTCGGCAACCGGCCCGACGCGGGCACCGGTGCCACCGCTAGCCCGTGAGGGACGATACGCCAAGCATCATCCGCTCACACCGAGCGGCTTTTTCATACCCGGTGAGACTGTCGCAAAACCATTAATCGACAAGGAGAATCCCATGCCCGACGCCCAGACCGCCCAGTCCGTTAAGACCCCGGTGGACGCCGCCGTGACCACGCTTCGGACCGCGGAGCACGTGTTCCCGGGACACCCGGACAAAGTCTGCGACCGCATCTCGGACGCGATCCTCGATGCCTGCCTGACCTACGACCGCGGCAGCCGCGCTGCCGTCGAGGTGGCCGGCAGTCATGGGACGCTCTTCATCGGCGGGGAAGTCACCACCACTGCCGACTACGACGCCAAGGCGATCGCCCGGCGGGTCTACCAAAGCACCGGCTACTCCGAACCGCTCGAGGTCTTCCAGAAGCTCGTGAAGCAGTCGCCGGAGATCGCCAGCGGCGTGGATACCGGCGGTGCGGGGGACCAGGGGATCATGGTCGGGTATGCGACGGCCGAGACGGAAGAGCTGATGCCTCGGGAACTGGCCCTGGCGCGAAAGCTGGCCGCCGCGCTTCAGAAAGCTGGCTACGGGCCGGACGGCAAGACCCAGGTGACGCTGCAGGGAGACGAGATCGTCAGCGTGACGGCGTCGGTTCAGCACAAGCCGGAGGAGCAGCTTGAGGACGTCCGTGCCAAGGTGAAGACGATCGCCGCGGCCACGCTCGGGCAGGTGCCGGAGGTGCATGCCAACCCGGCGGGCGCGTTCACGATCGGCGGGTTCGAGGCGGATGCCGGCCTGACCGGCCGGAAGATCATCGTCGACCAGTACGGCCCGCAGATTCCGGCCGGCGGCGGCGCGTTCTCCGGCAAGGATGCCACCAAGGTGGATCGCTCCGCGGCTTACATGGCGCGGAAGGTCGCTTGCGACTTCGTGCGCGACGGAGCCGACGAGGCGCTCGTGAAGATCGCCTACGCGATCGGCGTGGCGGAGCCGGTGATGGTCTCCGCGCTGGTGGACGGCGAGCATTGCCCCGTCACCGGCTACGACCTGCGGCCGCGCGCGATCATCGAGCAGCTCGGCCTGACCGAGCCGATCTTCGAGCAGACCGCCCGGGCCGGCCACTTCGGGCACGGGTTCTCCTGGGACTGAGTTTCGGCAAGCATCCAAAAGTGACTGCCTCCAGGCAGGCGAGTTTTGTATATTCGTCTAATCACAGTGTCTTGGCAGGGGCGTACGGTACGGACAAGTAACCACGGAGGCCCCATGCTTTGGACCATCATCGCCATACTCATCATCCTTTGGCTGCTCGGCTGGCTCGGAGACATCGCCGGCAACCTGATCCACCTACTGCTCCTCGCGGCTCTGGTCGTCCTGGTCTACAACCTGATCGTCGGTAGCCGCCGCGAAACCTGATGACAGGCAGCCAGGTATTGCCAAACCGCCCCGGCGGGCGGATAGTGAAAGCGTCATTAACCAAGGAGGCGTAATGGCGACCGATTCCAAGCTCAATGCGCTCGACATGACGGCGGTACTGCTGCTCATCGTCGGCGGCTTGAATTGGCTCCTGGTCGGGTTGTTCGAATACAACCTGGTCACCGAGCTGTTCGGCGACGACAGCACGCTTTCGCGGGTGGTCTTCACGCTGGTAGGCGTGGCGGCAGTCTACCTGCTGGCCATCGGGCCGAAACTGCGCCGCGCGTAGCGCTGCGACCGATACGGCCGCTCCGGCACGGGCCGGGCGGCTGTATCGGATGGGGCGCGACATGCGGCATCCGTCAACCGGCGCGTGCTACTTCTTCGGGTGTCCGACGAAGGCCACCGGGCCTACCAGGCCGAATGCAAGCAGGATGAGTCCAAGTACATACATCCACCAGGGAATCGTTCCCGTTTGGCTGGCTTGGGCGGTCGCGCCATCTAATCCGGAAGGCGAGGTACCGGTGACCTCGTCCGCTCCGACGTCAAACAGGCTGCCCTGCGGCCTGCTGTCGCCATCGATGTCGGTCGCAGGTCCGCTCGAGAGCCTGTCGACCGCCGGGGACGTGTCGGTGACATGGAAGTCCCCGTTAGCGACATCCGCGAAGCCGATACTCTCCGGAGAGAAGTCGTTGTCGGTGGAGCATCGGCCGCTTTCCGAAAGGTTGCCCGTGTACGTCACTCCGGAACGGCAGGTCGGGGTATCAACGGTAGCATTGCCCTCGACCCGTACGTCGTTCAGTGTGTTGGAGCCTCCGCTTCCGAGGTTGATATGGTCGGCCGAATTGTTGCGGATCAGGACAGTGTTGAACACTTCGATCGACGGATCGTTGTCCCCGCGCAGCTTGAATCCGTGAATGCCTCCTTCAAAGAAGTTGTTCTCGATGGTCACGTTGGAAGAGCCATTGACCAGCGCTCCGAAGTGTTCGCAGTTATAGAAGCGGCTGTTCCTGACCGTCAACCCATCTATGCCGTTGAACGTGTGCAGGCAATCGAGGTGCGCGTCCGGGCAAGAGGCGTCTATCGAGAAGTCATGCATGGTGATTCCCTCGAGGGTGATGTTGTTGGCAGGACGCCCTCCCAGCGTGTTGATTCCGAATCCGCCGCCGCAGGATACATGCGGTCCGAAATCGCCCCCCTTGATGGTGATGCTGTCGATCGTGTCAGCCGTGCTCGAGGAGGATGTGGGACCGATGATGTAGGGCTTGGCCGCCCGGAAATCTTCCATTATGACGTTGCGCCCGCCTTTCAGTGTCGCCGTGCCGGACGGGCGGGGCAGTTCGAAACCGATGTAATGGATGTCGTTGGCGTAACTGTTGAATCCGCCCAGGACGACGTCTCCGTCCGCACGGAGCACCACTTTCGTGGAACCGAGCGACTTACCGGCATCCTTGTTGATTGTCTGCGAGGCATACGACCCGGTTGCGACGGACACCGTATCTCCGGGGTTTGCCACCTGGTAGGCCCTGTTCAGGCTCAGGCAGGGCTGGGCCTGCGTGCACGGATTGGCATCGCTGCCGCTCGTGGAAACCTGGAGGGTAGCCGAATACTCATGTGCACCAGCATCGCACGCCGCGCCGACCGGCCGGACATTGTCGTCATGGTCCCGGCTGCCCAGGGTAGAGGTACAATACCCCCCTGTTTCAGCGGCATCGATGGCCGGCGATCCCTCCTGCAGGTGGAAGCCGTCGGAACCGCCGAGGCCCAATTCGGAGACCTCGAACGCAGGTCCGATCACCCACGTGTCGGTACCGCACGACCCGGCGATGTTATGCTGCCAGACGTTCTCGGTATGCGTGCCGCTGCACGGCGACGAACTGGCGTACGGGCCGAGGTTACCGACCCAGAGGTTGCTCGGGGTCGAGCACGTCCAGGCTCCCGGGTAGGCCCGGTAGGTGTTGTAGGCGAAGGTCCAGCCCGAACACGTGTCGATGTTGTCGTGTACCTGCAAGGCTCCGGAGCTGGCGGCGTTATTACCGAAGAAGTTATTCTCGAGCTTCAGGCCGGAGTAGGTCACGCCGCCGCTCGGGTTCGTGACGAAGATCGTGGCCGTGTTGGACCCGTCGCCACTGTCGAACGTCGAATTCCGGAGCGTGAAGTTCGATCCGCCTTGGTCGATCCGAATGTACTCCATGTGGTTGCACGACGTGTTGGAGATGGTCGCCTGCGGGTGGAAGTCGATATCGTTGAACGTCACGTCGTTGGCGCCATCGAGCGTTATCGGTTGCCCGTCGACACCGCAGAAGTCGCGCTGGCCGCCGGTCTGTCCCGCGATCCCGAACTCTCCGCCTTCCCACGTGACGTTGTCGCCGGTTATGTAGGCCGTGACGAACGGTCCGTGCAGCTTGACGTCACGCAAGGTCACGTTATTGCCGCCTCCGCCCCAGCCGGTGTTGTGCGCCGAGCCCACGTCGACCGTGACGTTCTCCAGTGTGAAGTAGGCTCCGTTGGTCTGCAGTGTACCGATCACCGTGCCATCCTCGGCGGTCGCCGTACAGCCGGGCGCCGCCTTGTCGCCGGTGATCGACTGGGCACCGTACGTCCCGGCCAGGATGATGATGGAGTCACCGGGCGAACATTGGTCCCAGGCCGCGTCGATCGTGGCGCACGGCTCCGCTTCGGTACACGGGTTGGCGTCGCTGCCGCCCGTGGAGACGTACAGGTCGCCGGACGGGGCGGCGTTATCTACCGTCACCGTATGACCGGTCGAGGTGGCCGTATTGCCCGCGGCATCCCGAGCCACGGCAGTGATGGTATGGGGTCCGTCGGTAACGGTCGTCGTGTCCCAGCTGATGCCGTACGGATCGGTAGTGTCCTCGCTGCCGAGGTCGCTGCCGTCGAGCTTGAACTGGACCCCGGCCACGCCCACGTCATCCGAAGCGTCGGCGGAGACGGAGACCGTTCCCGAAACCGTGGCGCCGTCAGAGGGGGCGGTAAGGGATACCGTGGGGTCCGTCGTGTCCTCAGGTTCGGGCGTCGGCGTCGGCTCCGGCTCGGTCGTAGTCACCGGCCAATACACGCCCCAGTCCTTCAGCCAGGTCACTCGTTCCACGACCAGGTTGAAGTACTCTCTAGTGTCGATCGGTTCCGTAGGAGCCTGCATGGCGAAGTGGAACACCGCCGTTTCCCCCGGGCTGACGGTATCGGCCGGCGTGTACTGGATCAGCCCGTCACCGCCCCGTTCCAGCTCGCCCTCGCCGTCGAATTGCGCCGTACCGACGAACGAACCGACCCGGTTCGGTGCCAGCCACGAATCATTGTGCAGTTCGCTCTGGCGGTCCATCGGCCGGTACGTCCCGAGCCGGAGCGGCGTGGTACCGGTGTTTTGCCACACGCTGGTACCGGTGTTCTCCATCGCCAGGCTTACCGTCGCCTGTCCGTCGGTGACCTCCGGGGCGGTGTTGGACTGCCCGACCCAGCGGCTCCCGTGGTACGTACCTACGTTGACCCGCCAGTGGATGCCGAAGTTGCGGCCGAGCCAGAAGCGCCCTTCGAGTACGGGTTGCACGTACTCCTTGAAGCTCACTGACTTGTCCGGCGTCTGGACGGTAAAGGTGAACCGTCCGATTTCGCCTGGGGCGATCTCGGTAGCCGGCTCGACAGTAGCTCCCTTGCCTTCACCGACCTTCTCGCTGAACGTGGCGGGGCGGTTAGCCGCTATCCATGAACTATGCGCGAGGGCACTCTGGTGATCCCGAGGGCGATCGGCACCGATGCGGAATGGCGTGGCTCCATGATTCTTCCAGGTCTCGGTGCCGGTGTTCTTCAGGTCCAGGAAGAACTCGGCGGTCTCTCCCGGCGCCAGGGTCGCGTCGCCGGTGATCTCTCCGTCGACGCCCTGGGTAACGTACTGGAAATCGTATGGATACTGCCGGTCCTTATCGAATGCAAAGGATGCGGTCGATGTGACCATGATCAACGCCAAAGCCGTTGCCGTGACGACCCGTCTTGCTTGTCTTATGTCGTGTCGTCCGAGGACGCGCTTGAGATCATGTATTCGGCCGTCCATGTCCGGTTTCCGCTTCGATTTACATTTCCCCAAAATTGCACAAAAGTAACATATAATTGGCTGTTTGTCAAGGTGTGTCCGCGGTCACCGTCTTCCACTGGAAAAAATTCTTCTCATGCCGGAAGATGAGGCTGCTAAACCAAAAGACACTGAATCAAAAGACATGCGGATGTTACATAGAGCGTTGTTTTCACTCGGTCTGCTGGCATGCACGCCTGCTGTGGCAGCGGCGTTCAGCGCGACCAGTCCCGACTATCGCTTGGATGACGCCACGCTGAACAGCTTCGGCGGGACCGCCACGTCACCGGATTACGAGCTGACCTCGTCCGGCGGGGAACCGTTCATCGGTCCGGGCGTCAGCGAGAGCTATAAGTTCAATGCCGGCTACGTCGCCTCGCTCGAGCACTCGATCACGCTGACCCTCGATTCGACGACCAAGACGATTCCCGAAGTCGATCCCGGCACTTCGGAGACGGCCACTACGACCGTAAGCGTGTACACCGACGCGGCGGGATACACGTTGAGCGTCCGCCAGGATCACGACCTGACCCATGCGGACGGCAGCACGACGATCCCCGGCGTCTCCGGTACCATCGCCAGTCCGGCGGCGTGGAGCGAGGGCGCGACGGAAGGGCTCGGCTTTACGCTCACGAGCGGCACCTCCTTGGATCCGAAGTGGGGGACGAGCCCGAACTTCAACTACGCCGCGTTTCCGGAGAGCAATACGGTGATCCACAATAAGCCGGATTACCTGAACGCCTACGACGACACCGTGGTCCAATACCGGCTCGACGTGAGCCCGACCCAGTTACCGGGCAGCTATTCCAATAACGTCACGTTCAGTGCTATCGTGGTGCCATAGGGGAGGGGTTGACTATAGCGTCATCTTGTAGTATATTCATTTAATTTGCTAAATAAGGCCACACAAAACCCTATGAAACAAACACGGACCAATCGATTCAAATACAGCCGCCTGGTAGCGGCGTTCGTACTGTCGCTGGCCACCGCGACCGTGGTCTACGCGGCCGGCATGGGCGATACCAGCGTGACGCTCACCAACCAGAACCCGTCGGAGACCGGCGTCGGCTACACGTTCGAATTCAACCCGGAGACGACCGGCTCCACCATCCGCCGGGTCGAGTTCCAGGTGGGAACCACCCAGGGCGGTACGACCGTTCCGACCGGCATGACGACTACGGGCGGTTCGCTCGGTACGGTCAGCGGGCTTTCCGGAACCTGGACGGGTGACTTAGCGAGCACGAACGGCCTGATGACGATTACCAACTCGACCGGCTCCACGCCGACCAACCCGGTCAGCGTCGAGTTCACCGGCATCGACAACTCGTCCGTGGAGGGCACCTACTACTTCCGGATCTCGACCTACGACGCCGATACCGGCGGTAACCTGATCGACCAGGATGACGTGGCGTTCCCGATCGAAAGCTCGACGGTGACGGTCTCCGCCGATGTAGGCCAGACCCTCTCATTCGCGCTGTCGGCGACTTCCGCCGACCTCGGCACCCTGAGCGACTCGGCGGTCTCGACCGACGACCATACGCTCACCGTGAGCACCAACGCGTCCGGCGGCTACTCGCTGACGGGGGAGGGTTCCACGCTGACCAGCGGTTCCGACACGATCCCGTTCGTGACCGACGGCACCGTGACGACCGGCGTTTCCGAATACGGCGTGGCATTTTCCGGAGCCTCGGGCCACCCGGCCGGCGACCAGGACCTGAGCACGGCCACGACCGTGGCCAGCTCCACGGGCCCGACGTCCAACGCGACCACGACCGCGACGTACAAGGCGTCCATCGACGCATCGCAGCCGGCAGGTAGCTACACCTCCGCGATCACCTACATCGCGACCGCGACGTTCTAAGGTCAGACCCCAGGCGCACCGCTATACAAGGCCTGACCTTGCAGTTGCCTGGCGCGTACCGGCGCACTATTATTAGTGTGGTTCACGACGTACCGTAGCGGTATGCATATACACAAACACATCGCGGTCTTCCTCGGCTTCCTGCTGGCAGCCGGCTTGCTCGTGGCCGGTCCGGCAGCGGTCCGTTCGCAGGATGCCGCCGATGAGGCGGCCCAGGGCGATATCGAGCAGTTCTTGGAAATCAGTCCGCCGAAATTCGAGTTGAACGTGGAATCCGGGGGGTCCGTGACCCGGACGCTGGAGATCAAGAACCGGCACGTGGGGCCGATCACGCTCCGTGCGTCGTTCGACAACATCCTGCCGGTCGGTGACGAAGGCGCGACCCAGGCCGTGTCCGAGCCGACCCCGTACGACCTCAAGGCGTTCGCCAGCGTCGACGCGAGCGAATTCACGCTCGGGGCGGGCGAATCCCGCGAAGTGACCGTGACGCTCTCACCGGACGCCGCCGTGTCGCCGGGCGGTTACTACGGCGTGGCGAAGTTCACGCCGGTCAACCGGACGGACCTGCCGCCGGTCGCGATCCAGGGAGAGATCGGGGCGCTATTCCTGGTGCGCGTGCCCGGCCCGGTCGAAGAGGGCGGGGAGGTCAAGGACGTCTACGTGGCCCGCACCGACGACCGGCGGGTCGGCTGGCTGTTCATCGGTCGTGAGCTGAAGACGGTCGGCATCATCCATAACAGCGGCAACGTGCACTTCGGGGCGGCGCCGCAGATCACCGCGCGCGACCTGTTCGGCTCGACCTCGCTGGACCAGAAGTTCGAACCCCCGCGTAACGTCTTCCCGCAGGGCGACCGGCGCTTCGAGGCGGATTGGAAGCCGCCGTCGGGTTATTACACGGTCCGGGTGGCCGCCGAAGTGCCCGGCGATCCGAACGCCGAGAAGACCATCCACGTGCTGGTGCTCTCACCGATCGTGGCG
>CAYZCS010000019.1:0-15515 GCA_964476895.1 uncultured Candidatus Saccharibacteria bacterium
AGGCGTTGTTGATATTGAACGACGTGCTGCCTGCCGCATTTTGAATTTGGAAGGCGGTGGTGGAGCTATCGGTGTTCTTGAAGATTGCGGCGCCGGTGGACCCCACGCTGAACGTATCCGTTCCCGCGGCTTGTACGGCGAACCTGCCCGTCGAGCCCGAGGCGATATCGACGGTAAAGTTGGCGTCGGTGGCGGTGTCCGCCAGCGTTATGTCTATGTCGCGGGCGTCGGCAGTGGTGATGGTGTTGCCGTTGTCGTAAGCGCTCTGGAGGCTTCCGGTATCACAGCCGGTGCAGGTGCCGGTCACCGTGAGGTTAGTGACAGTGACCGTGTTCGTAAGGGTGTCCACGTTCAGCACATCCGTACCACTCGCGTCCTGCACCCGGAAGGCGGTCGCGGAATCGGTGTCGTTCCGGAAGGCCTGGTTGTCGCCCGTAAAGACCTGATCGTCGCGATCAAGTTGCGCGTGTTCCCGGATCGGGAAGTTCGCGGAGCCGGAGGGCCCGCCGCCGTCTACCTGCACCTGGATCGTGTACGTGCCGGTCTGGTCGATCACGGAGCCGTAGACTTGGCCGCGGATCCGCCCGTCCGTATCGGTGAGCTGCTTGAAGCTCACGGTACTGGCGTCGGGCTTGGTGACCGTCATCGCCATCCGGACGCCGATCGCCACCGAGCCGTCGTCGTGCTTGAGCGGACTCGTGTTGAAGGGAAGCGTCGCGTGCAGGTCGCCGCCGCCCAGCGAGACCGTCAGGTCATTGATGTACGAGACTCCCACTTGTGCGGAGCCAGCCGTGCGGAGTTCCGGCTGGGGTGTGCTGCCAAGCGCGTAGCCGCCGAGGAGCAGAAAGCCGAACGCGGCTGCCAGGAGCCATCGATGGGGTAGTGAACGTTTCGACATGGGCGGTTGTGGTATGAGCGGTATGGGCGCTTGATACACGTCCGGAAAATTGCCTAACAGTACCATAAAGGCGGGGTTATGTCAATGGCTCCGCCCTGCGGCGGACGGCATTCTGCGCGATGCCCCCTAGAGGATTGCAAAATCGCGGAATGTGTGATAAGGTGACTTAATTTCTCAAAAACAAAATGCATTTCACAAACTGGCTCAGCATCCTGCAACATTCGATCCGCCGGATACCGGTACGGGCGATCGTCGCCCTGATCGCCGCGTTGCTCCTGATCTTCGCCTGGCGGACCTTCGCCGCCGACTTCGACGTGGTCGCCACGCTGGAAGGCGAGGCCATGCAGGGCCCGGCGGGTTCGTACGTCGGGAGCGATGACCGCGCGAGCGGCGGCAAGTACCTTGCGATGCTCTCGAACGGGACGGCGACCGGTACGGTCACCCTCGACCGCACCGTCGATAACGTCGGTGTCCGGGCGCTCGGCAGCGACTGCCAGGGCCTGCCCCGCATGAAGGTCGAACTCGACGGCAAGGAACTCGGTACGGCCAAGGTCAGCAGCAATGGAATCTACTACTATAACTTCCCGATCGACGCGAGCATCGGCACCCATGTGCTCGAAATCTCGTTCCTGAACGACCGGTACAAGCGGAACCGCTGCGACCGGAACCTTTACCTCGACGTGACCGCGTTCAGCCGGACGAGCACCGCTCCGGAGCCGGAGCCCGAACCTGAGCCCGATAGCGGCTCGGCGGTGGTCGGCAAGGCGGAAGGGGAGCGCACCGAGAACCGCGGCGCCCCGCATGCGGTCGTGGCCGATGACCAGGGATCCAGCGGCGGCCAGCACCTCCGGATGATGAGCGGCGGATCGGCGACCGGAGCGATCACGGCGACCGGCCCGGCCACGAACGTGGTCGTCCGGGCGGGCGGCAGTGAATGCGAGGGCCGGCCACACATGCGGGTCAAGCTCGACGGCACCGTGATTGGTGAAACCGACGTGAGCGAGGCTTTCGCGGAGTACACGTTCCCCGCCTCGGCCGCCTCCGGTGACCGCCAGGCGACCGTCGAGTTCACGAACGACCTCAACCAGCCCGGCGTCTGCGACCGGAACCTCTACCTCGACGTAATCACGTTGCTTGGCTCGGACGGCGATTCGGACTCGACCGCGCCGGAACCCACGCAACCGGAAGAGCCCGGACTTGAGGAACCGTTGCACGAAGCCGGGTTCGAGAACGGCCTGAACGGCTGGAACATCGGCGGGGTGGGCGACGTAATCCCCACGACCGTCAGCGACATCGTGCGGGCCGGCAGCAGGTCGGGCAAGGTTATCCTTACCGGTTCGCAGAACCGTTCGGAACTGATCCTCGGCGGCAGTGGGACGTACGACACCACCGACACGATCCGGTTCCGCGAGGGCGAGGAGCGGTACTACGCATTCTCCTTCAACGTGCGCTCCATGCAGTACGGCCGGCCGGGTGCGCACAACCTCCTGATGCAGTTCAAGAGCGACGGCACCGGCAGCCCGAACTTCGGCCTGATGCTCTGGGATTATGACGGCAAGCGCGGACTCTGGACCCACAGTGACGCAATGGGCGGCGACCGCTACCTGCGCCCGATCGCGCACAACCAATGGCACGACGTGGTGATTCACTTCAAGGCCTCGCGCACGGACCAGGGTTTCTACCGCCTGTACCTGAACGGCGAACAGATCGACGCGCGGAGCGGCGTGAGCATGATCCGCCCGGACCGGACGTACGCCTACATCAAGAACGGCATCTACCGGAATGGCGGGCAGATCCCCGGCACGTCGGAGATCCGGCTGGACGCGGTCCGGCTCGGCACCTCCTGGAACCAGGTCAGTAACTAGGTACGGCGGGCGTCCGGACCCCGGAGCCCCGACTCGGCTCCTTGCTTCGTCGTGCGCCGGCGGGGTACGATTCATGGCTAAGGTAGCCATGGCAACACATCGATCCGAACAGCACGGTCCCGCGGCCATCGAAGGCGACGGCTTTGTGGTGCTCCGGCAGGGCGAGGACCGGCTGGTCCGGCAGTTGGAAGGCATGGACGAGGAGGCCCGCTCGTTCGCGCTGCGGGCGGTGGAGGTCGCCCGTGCACAGCCCGACGGCATGTCCCGGGCCGAGGGACTGCTCGGTATCTACCGGGGAACGGGGAGCCATTTTCCGTCCGAGTTCGACCGGGAGCTCCTGGACGAATCCTTCGGCGAACTCAAAGGGCAGGCCGAGGAGCTCTTCCTGGACGATCCCGACGAGTTCACCGACCGTTGCCGGCCCCTGAACACGGCGTTGATCGTGGGATACTCGGCGCTCGGCGATCCGGACCGCGCGATCGAGGTCGTGGACACGCTCGGCGGGGGAGAGCTGGCGTTCGAAGTGGTGGACGAGAACGAATCGGAGGCGATCAGCATCGAAGTGTTCCGTTCGCGGTGGCCGGACAAAGCGGCGGAGGATGATGACGATCTCGAAGCGATGGTCCAGTTTTACAAGTCATTGGCCCGCTGCGAGGCGTTCGTCTGCATCTATCGGATGACCGGCGACCAGGAAGCCCTGAATCGGGCACATCTGGAGTTCCGCTCGATGACGCCTGAGATGAAAGGAGCCGACCATGGCCTGAACCACGCCCGGCTCGAGTTCGCGAAGGCCTACTGGGATCGCGGCGACCACGACCCGATGTTCGAGGAGCTGGAGGAGATTCCACGCGAGGACCCCGACCGGGGAGCGTTCGTGGTGGAGATCATCAACCAGGTCGTGGAGCGGGGCGACAACGACTTGCTGGGGCGGCTGATCGGGACGCTTCCGGAAGGTGCCCAGCCGAACATCCTGATCCAGGTCGCGAACCTGCGGAACCAGCTGGAGAACAGGCAAGAGCAGGAGCACGAGGAGTAAGGAGGGACGGGTCGGGCCGGTCCTTGACGGATCTCCGGCATGTGTAATACTTAACCATGTGGTTAAGTATAGGACACTCGACGGGACGTTCGGCGCGCTGGCACATCCGGCGCGGCGGCGGATCATGCGCCGGCTCCAGGAAGGCGAGGCGTCGGTGAGCGAGCTGGCCGCGCCGTTCGGGATGACGCTGCCCGGCGTCTCCAAGCACATCCGGATCCTCGAGGACGCCGGACTGGTGTTCAAGCGCCGGGAGGGCAGGACCCTGTACTGCAGCCTGACCGCGAATCCGCTCCGGGAGATCGACTCCTGGCTGGAGCGGTTCCGGACGGGATCCGGGCGGGTGCCGCCGCGAACCTCACGGCGGACCACGGAAAAGGTCTTAGTAGCGTAATTAATTATAAGGAGGGCACGATGGCGAATTTCGTACTCATCTACCACGGAGGGAAGCCCCCGCAGACGGACGAAGAAAAGGATAAGGTCATGGCGGAATGGGGCGCCTGGTTCGAGGCGCTCGGCGAGAAGCTGGTCGAGGGCGGCAACCCGCTCGGCCCGCCGCAGGTCACCGACGGCAGCGAGGTGGCTGAGCCGGCCAGCGGTTACAGCATCATCAAGGCGGACGACCAGGACGCCGCGGTCGAGCTGGCCCAGGGCTGTCCGCTGGTCAAGGACGGCGGCCGGGCCGAGGTCTACGAAGCGTTCCCGATGTAGTCGGTCGGCTCCGGTGCTACGCTGGGTCCGTGAAACACGGATCCAGCGATAGTATCGTGCTCGGCGGCGGGTGCTTCTGGTGCCTGGATGCGGCGTACCGGATGCTGAAGGGCGTCCGGGAGGTCACGTCCGGCTATGCCGGCGGGCACGCGGGGGACCCGACGTACGAACAGGTCACGACGGGCGAGACCGGCCACGCCGAGGTGGTGCAGGTCGCGTTCGACCCGGCGGTGCTGCCGCTCCCGGACCTGCTCGACTTTTTCTTCGCGCTGCACGACCCGACCACCAAGGACCGGCAGGGGAGCGACGTGGGCCCGCAGTACCGCTCGATCATCCTGTACGGCTCGCCGGAGCAGGAGCGGGAGGCGCAGGCGGCCGTGCGGCGGGCGCAGGCGCGGTGGGATGACCCGATCGTGACGGAGGTGCGGCCGCTTGAGACGTTCTATCCGGCGGAGGCGCGCCACCAGGACTTCTTCGCGAAGAACCCGGCGCATGCGTACTGCCAGGTGGTGATCAGGCCGAAGGTGGGGAAGGTGCGGGAGGAGTATGGGGAGTGGGTGAAGTAGGCATTGTTGGTTTTCTCTCTCGGTGTCCATAGACTGGAGACATGAGTCTTTTTCGCAATCGCAAAGGTGCGCTGCAGCCTCTCAAAGAAAAGCGCATTGACCTGGAAAAAGACATCCAAGCCCTGACCGAGAAAAATCTTAAAGAGGTCTTTGACTTTGAGTTTGTTACAACTGAATTTCAACTCAAAGGGTTGCGAATCGACACGCTAGCTTTCGATCACGAAGCGAGATCTTTTGTCATCCTCGAATACAAACGCGATAAAAGTTTTAGCGTTGTAGATCAAGGCTTTGCCTATCTTTCGCTCATGCTCAACAACAAGGCAGAGTTTGTTTTGCGTTACAACGAAAGTAAAGAAGACACGCTGAAGTTGGGCGAAGTAGAGTGGTCGCAAGCCAAGGTCGTATTTTTAGCGGCCTCGTTTACTCCATATCAGCTCAACGCAGTTAATTTCAGGGACCTTCCAATCGAGCTTTGGGAAGTTAGAGCATATGAAGATCTCATCTCGTATTCACGAGTTAAAGCGTCCGAAACTACAGAATCGATTAAGACTGTTTCGAAGAGTCAAACTGTTCAAAATGTGAGTCGTGAAATTAAAACGCTTACAGAAGAAGATCACTTCAAGCCCGGATGGGACATAGGCAAGGAGTTTTATCTGGAACTCCGGGACAAGTTGATAGAACTTGATTCTCGTTTAGATATTAACCCGCGGCAAAACTATATCGGGTTTAGTCTGAATGGTTATAACGTAGTCGCACTTAGGCTTCGTAAATCTTCCATTTGGGTAGATTTACCCAGGGTGCAGCCTAAGGACCTTAACGATCCAGAAAAAAGAGTGGAGTATCGGAAGAATAGCTATCAAAACTACAATGTTCACATTAGTGAGTTTCAAGTAAAAGGCCCGCAGGACGTTGGGTATGCATTTATGTTAGCGAAGCAAGTTTACGAACGATTTATAGGTTAAGGTTCAGGGCCCTAAGTATGCTTCCGAAAGCTTAATGGCCCAGCTGTCGCTGGAGGAGGCATTAAGAACGGCAAGGACGAGGGCCACGCAGTCTTCCCGATGTAGTCGAGACGACTTCAATGCACAGGCGAACTGGGACGATCCGATCGTCACCCCAAGTACGGCCACTCGAGACGTTCTATCCGGCGGAGGCCCCCAGGACTTTTTTGCGACCCGGCGCATGCGTACTGCCAGGCGGCGATCAGGCCGAAGGTGGGGAGGGTGTGGGAGAATAGATTTAGCGGGCACTCTTCAAAGGCAGAACAGTAGCAGGGAGTGGAATCAGTACGTAGTGAACAAAGTGTGGAATAATAAGTTCGAAACCAAAAAGAGGATCCCAGCTTGTCGCGACCACAAAACACAGAAGTCGACGCATACGTCTTTATCAAGAACAACCTCAAGACTTTAGGCTGGGATATTCGCAACCCCGCTAGAGTTGCTAGTGGTCGGGTTTATACACAGAACGAGGTATTTGCACACGAAGTGCTCAAGCGATTCTTGGGCTTAGACAAACCCGAGAATGTAGTTAAGATCTCGGATACGATTTTCTGGGTCATCGAGTCTAAGAGGGATCATAAGCAACTTGATCAAGCCGTCCAAGAAGCTGAGGATTATGCCAGAAAGATAAATGACAGTGATAGCATTCAAGCGCTCTTTGTGTCTGGGGTGGCTGGCAATGAACTAGATAGCTACCTGATCAAAACCCGATACCTAGAAAGCGGGAAGTTTAAAACGGTTCAGATCAATGGCAAGGAAGCGACCTCACTTCTTTCGCCAGAGATTGTGCAGACTGTTCTTGAAGGCGGGCCTGAGATTAAGGACGTACCGATTGATGAGCAACTCTTTCTTACAAAGGCTGAGAAGATTAACCAAATCCTGCATCTAGGCGCAATCAATAAAAATCTAAGAGCTCGAGTTATGGCGGCGGTACTGCTCGCGATGATTGATGATACTCCACCAAATATTGATGCTCCTCCGTCAGTGCTTATTGGCGATATTAATAGTCGTGTCCGTCGCGTGTTGAGTAACCATAACAAGGGTGAATTTTTCCGCTATATCGAGCTGGCTCTACCGGCTACGGAAGATAATCATACAAAGTTTAAAAATGCCATCGTGCAGACCATCCAAGAGCTGAACAATCTCAATATCCGTTCTGCCATGAACTCAGGCGCAGATGTATTGGGTAAGTTTTATGAAGTGTTTCTTAAATATGGGAATGGGGCTAAGGAGATTGGCATTGTTCTTACCCCGAGACACATTACTCAATTCGCTGTGGATGTCTTGAATATCACAGATCGAGATGTTGTTTTTGATCCAACTTGCGGAACTGGGGGCTTCTTAGTTGCAGCATTCGATCACGTGCGTCGCAATTCTACGGAAGTACAAGTAAATCGATTTAAGAATCATAACTTGTTCGGTGTTGATCAAGAGACTGATGTCGTAGCGCTTGCCATAGTTAACATGATTTTCCGCGGCGACGGAAAGAACAACATCGTCGAAGGGAACTGCTTTAGTAAGAATCTAAAAGCTAAAACGGTTAGCGGTGCTCCGTCTGCCAAGTATGTTACTAAGCCAGCTGATCCAGAGGGTAAACCGGTTACTAGGGTGCTTATGAATCCACCCTTCGCGCTCAAGGCTAGTGATGAAAAAGAATACAGGTTTGTAGATCATGCCTTAAATCAGATGACAGATGGGGGTGTGTTGTTTTCGGTGCTTCCGTACTCTTCTATGGTACGACCGGCAGGTTATCAGCGCTGGAGGGATAGTAGCCTTCTTAAAAACAACACTTTGCTTTCCGTTATCACTTTTCCCGAAGATCTGTTTTACCCTGTGGGCGTTCACACTGTTGGGGTCTTTATTAAGAAGGGCATTCCTCATTCAAAAGACGATAATGTTTTATGGATACGAGCGACCCATGATGGTCTCGTAAAGAGCAAAGGCAAGAGGCTGCCGAGTGATAGGGTGAAAAATGACTACGAAGTTATTCGCAATGATGTTCAGGCTTTCTTATTTAACACGAAGCATCGCATCGAAAATATACAGATGTTCCAGAAGGTTTGTCCGGTCGACTTTAACGATCCCTTACTGGAGCTTGTCCCTGAAAACTATCTCGACCAAGACCCGCCATCAGAAAGTGAAATCACATCAGGGATCGAACAAGTTGTTAGAAATTCGGTAGCGTTTCTTATCGAATCTCATCGGGAAGATGAAGCTGGCAAATAAGACAATTAGTGCCCTCTTTGTTGTTAAGTCTGGTGATTTCCATGCCGTTAAGGAGCTAGATCCAGGTAATGTTCCTTTGATTTCATGTGGAGATACAGATAATGGCTACATAGGCAATTACGACATCCCATCTGACAAGCAATATCGCAATACATTAACAGTCGCATACAACGGACAACCGCTAACAACGAAATACCACCCCTATACCTTCGGGGCAAAAGATGATGTGGGTGTTTTATTGCCGAGAGAAGAGATGACTGAAACTACTCTGTTATACATTGCGGGACAGCTAAACAAAAGTAAGTGGCGCTATAGCTATGGCCGTAAGTGTTTCAGAGAGAAGCTGAAACGTTTTGAGGTTCACGTACCCGTTCTGAAAGATGGATCTATAGACCAGGAAACCATCCGGATGCTCTATCCCGACAAACTGGTTTCTGCGCTTCCGCCGCAACAACGATCGAGAAAAACCAGAATCCCAGAGCTTCAATGGCAAGAGGTGGGTATTACTACTCTATTCGATATAAAACGGGGCGATTTTCATTCAATCGCCGCCTTGGATCCAGGAGAGTTTCAAACTGTGTCTCGTGTTACAGCCCGTAATGGCGTAATAGGAAACTATGATAAACCTGAGGGCGCCACTGTCTATAAAAAAGGCACAATAACGGTCTCTACTGTGGGTGGAGATGCATTTGTTCAGATGCAAGACTTCATTGCCACTGATAATGTTCTTATCTGCATTCCGAAGAAGAAGCTTAGATTGACAACTCTTTTCTTTATTGCTAACGCACTTAATAATCAAAAATGGCGCTACTCGTACGGTAGACAACCATATAAGACCAAATTTGATCTGTCGTCGATTTCCTTGCCTCTTCGTGGACGCGGCTTGGATGAGGATGCAATGGAAACGTTAGTAACCAATACCAGTTACTGGCCAGTTATCAAAAAAGCTCTGAAGGTTTAGTTGCGCGTTCGTTTATTAACGATCTCTCTCAGTCGATATGGGCCTTCGGTTGGATCCAAGGCAATACTTATTGTCGGCGAAGGGTTCTCTAATAAAGCTCTTGCTTATGTAAACTGAAATAGAGAGTTTTATGTCCTCCTACTACAACCCCCGCCGCACCCGTAACCTCTTCGTCCCGGATGCCACCACGCCCTTCCGGCTCAGCCGGAGCAAGATCGACCTGTTCCTGGAGTGCCCGCGCTGCTTCTACCTGGACCGCCGCCTCGGCGTCGGCCGGCCGCCGGGCTACCCGTTCAACCTGAACAGCGCCGTCGACGCCCTGCTTAAGAAGGAATTCGACGTGCACCGCGCCAACGGCACCGTGCACCCGCTCACCGAATCGTTCGGGCTCGACCTGGTCCCGCTTAAGCACACCTCCATGGACGCCTGGCGCGACAGCCTCCGCCGCGGCATCACCTACGCCGTGCCCGGCACCAACCTGGTGGTCACCGGCGGGGTGGACGACGTCTGGGTGGATCCGAAGACGGACGAGCTCGTGATCGTCGACTACAAGGCGACCAGCAAGGACGGCGAGGTGAGCCTCGACGCGCCGTGGCAGATCGGCTACAAGCGTCAGATGGAGATCTACCAGTGGCTGTTCCGCCGGAACGACTTTAAGGTCTCGGACACCGGCTACTTCGTATACTGCAACGGCCGGACCGACGGCCCGGCGTTCGATGCCAAGCTCGAATTCGACATCAAGCTGATCCCGTACACGGGCAGCGACGATTGGGTCGAGGGCGCCGTGCAGCAGGCCTACGAGACGCTCTGCGCCAGCGCGATTCCCGCGGCGGGGGACGAATGCGACTACTGCGCCTACACCGCGGAGGTCGAAAAGGCGGACGCGGAATCCCCAAGGGCTGACGCGGAGCAGCGCCTCGGCGGCGTGTCCTAGGGACCCTTTTTGCGGATATGTCACGAACTTCACCTTAAGTTCAACTTAGGTTCGACTTAAGTTCGACTTAAGTTTAACTTCGCGGAAGTAACCCAAGGGGGATAGGGAAGAGCCCGCCCCACGCCCCACGTGCCACACGCCATCACGCCCGGCGAGCATTGACAATGGGCGCAAAAACCCTTACAATTAAGCAATTTTTCATGATACACCTTCTCGACACATTGGTCGGCAACGCACGCCGGGCGCTCCACCGGCCGCACCGGCACCTGGCCCGGCGCTTGGACTGGTATGCCCGTTGGCACGACCATCCGGCCAGTAATCATTCGCACGGGACCATCGCGGTCGGGTTCATGCTCGTGGCCGGAACACTGCTGACCCAAGTCACGACCAACCTGCGCTCCGAGATCGTCCCCGCCACGCCGACGGTCGAGCGGCCGTCCGCCCCGGCCGGCCAGGAGCGCCCTGAGCCGGTTCGTCGGCCATGCGGCGAGCGCACGATTGTCACCGATACGATCGGCACCGAACGAAGTCCGATCCGATTCAAGGACCCGGTCCGGCATGACCGGTGGGTGCTGACGCTCAGCCTGGTCCGCCCGGCGGCGCGAGCCGACCAGGCCCCGGATCCGCGCTCGGTGTCGGTGCGCTCCCGCGACGGCCAAATCGATTGTGCGGACGCCCGGCAGGTGCCCGCGACGCCGGTGGTAGCCGTGGATCTGTCCGGAATGCGGATCGATCCCGACTGTACCCGCTGCAACCTGGACGGCGTCCGGACCCGGTACGGCAGCGCCACTCTGGAAGGGCAGGACACGCTCGTCGTCGCCACGGGCAACGGACAGACATACGGGCAGTGGACCCTCCGGGGAATCCGGGTGCACAAGGTGGTGCCTACCGACGATCCGGCATATGAGCTGGGCGCGGAGGATTGGGTCGTGCTCACCCTGGTCAGCACGGGGTAGCCGTTATCCGCGCGTAAGGGGTTGCATTTTTCGCCAAACCGTGCTATATTCGTTTAATTTCCTCTCCAAAGGAAAGCAATGAGTATCACCAAAAACACCAAGATCATGAGCATTTTTCGCAAGCACCCGCTGCGCACCGGTATCCGGCTGGCAGTGGCCGGAACGTTAGTCGCGGGGTCCTTCTTCGGGGCGGCCCAGGCCGCTGATACCTCCGACTTCACCCAGACGATCAGCGCCGGCACGCTCACCACGGACATCCGCGACTCGAGCCGCAATGCGGTCGCCAGCCCGGCGGTTGCCTTTTCCGCGGTAACGTTCTCGTTCGACTGCCAGGCGGGCGGCAGTGCCTCGACCGGCACCTTCGGTACGAGCGACGAGCGGCTCTACGTCGACAACCCGGATGCGGCCGACGGTGGCTGGACGCTTGCCGTAGCGGCTACTTCCGGAGCCTCGGCTACCTGGAGCGATGGCGGTACGAACACCTACGACTTCAATGACCCGAGCGGCAGCACTGCCGGGTGCGACGACGGCGCCGACGGCGACTCCGTGGCCGGCCAGCTGACGCTTGACCCGACCGCCGGATCGATCACGACGGATTATTCCGGAAGCGACACCACCGGCATCACGCTGGGGAGCTCGACCGCCTTCAACGAAGGCACGACGGACAGCGTTACGCTGATCAACGCCGGTGCCAGCTCGGCCGACATCTGGCGCGGGTACCTGACCGGCGTAAGTGCCTCGCAGACGATTCCCGCCGAACAAGCCGCCGCAGGTTACACGCTGAACATGACCCTGACGGCTACGGCCAGCTAGACCTAAGCAGCGGACTATTGCCTCGGCCCCGGCGGTTAGATACGCTGGGGCTGATTTTATGAAAACAAAACGCAAACTGCGCAAGGTCGTAGCAGGTGCGCTTGCCGTAGCCTTGCTGGTTCCCAGTACGGCACTGGGCATCGAATATGGCGGTATCGGCGGCCGGCCGGCCAACCCTAATCCGGACGTGCCGCGTTCGGATTCCATCTTCATCCACACGATCGAGGCCGGCGAGAGCAAGCGGGACGCCATCAGGGTCATCAACAACACGGACGGACGGAAGACCCTGGAGATCTATGCGGTGGATTCGGTGGTCGCCAGCGGCGGCGCGCTTTCCTGCGCACAGCAAGGTGACGACAAAGAGGAGGTCGGGGAGTGGATCCGGCTTTCGCGCAGTGAAGTGGCGCTCGGTCCCGCATCCAGCGGGGACGTCCCGTTCACGATCGAGGTGCCCGACCAGGTGAGCCCGGGCGAGCATAACGGTTGCCTCGTAGTGCAGGAAAAGGGCCAGGAACCTGAGCGGAAGGCCGGCGGCATCGCCCTGACGACCCGGACGGGGATCCGGGTGGCGATCACGGTACCCGGCGACATCGAGCGGGAACTGGCTTTTACCGGCTATGAGGTGATCAAGCGCGAGGACCGGGATGGCTACATCCTGCGTACCAAGCTCCGCAACAGCGGCAACGTTTCGATCGACGCCGACATCAAGGCGGTTACGCGGTATCCGTTCTGGCTCGCTTACGACCGGAACGGCGGTGAGTTCTCGGTGCTGCCGTTCACCGAGGCGGAGTATAACTTCGAGCTCGAGAAGCCGTTCTGGGGACTGTTCTACCGCTCGAAGCCGAGCCTGACGTACGACGCCGACCCGGGCGATACGGTCGACGAACGGAAGCTACAGGGCCCGGCGGTCTGGTTCTGGGTCTGGCCGCATCCGGGCGCGGCGGCGATCGAGCTGCTGTTCCTGATCGGACTGGTGTTCGGCATCCGCTGGTACCGCCGGTACCGGAGCGAGGAGGCGGAGGTGGCGAGCTGGGTCAAGCATCGCGTCAAGAAGGGCGACACGCTTCGGTCCATCGCCAAGGCACGCGGCACCTCGGTCCGGTTGCTGGCAAAGGCGAACCAGGTGACCGGGGCGTACCGTCCGAAACCGGGAACCTCGCTAAAAGTCCCGAAGAGGAAGTAGCCATGCGGCACGAGCGCACGCGGCGGCTCGGACGACTGGGGAGCATAGCGGTCGCGGCCGGAGCGCTGGCGTGCGTGGTGGCCGCCGGCTTGCTGTGGTCGATGGTGCAGGCGGCCTCGAGCGGCCCGAACAGCCCGGGTACTGCCGTGAATGACACGGGCATCGGTTCGGCGGCCTGGGGGTCTCCGGGGAATGCCACGGCTTCGGATAACAACCAGGCCTCGGCGAGCATCCCGCTGGACGCTGCTTCGAATTACCTCAAGGCAACGGGTTTCGGATTCGCGATTCCGTCAGACGCGGCCATCGATGGTATCCAGGTCGAGGTGGAGCGGAAAGATACCAATATCGGCCACAACGGCTACGTCGTCCGGGATAACGCGGTGCGGCTCGTGAAGGCCGGGGTGGTCGGGTCGACGGACCGTTCGAGCGCTTCTGACTGGCCGCTCTCCGACACATACGCCTCGTACGGTGGCAGCACCGACCAGTGGGGGGAGAGCTGGACCCCGGCGGACATCAACGGCTCAGGCTTCGGGTTCGCGATCTCCGCGCAGGCCATCCGAAGCGGTGGTCCGCCGAACGGTTCTGAGACAGTCGACATCGACCATGTCCGGATCACGGTATTCTACAGCGTGCCTGCGTTCGACCAGTCGGGATTCCGCTGGTTCGCCAACGCCGACTCGACCGACGTCGGTTCGCCGCTGGCCGCCCAGGGCAATGCGGCGAGCGCACCGGCCCAGGGCACGCCGTTCCGGCTGCGGATGCTGCTCCACGTGAGCCAGGCCACGCTGGCCACCTCCGGGCAGGACTTCAAGCTGCAGTTCGCAGGGAAAGGGGCCGGCACCTGTGCCAGCCCGTCCGGCACGCCGAGCAGCTACACGGACGTGACCGGCTCCACGGCCATCGCGTATGCGGACAATGCTACGCCGGCCGACGGCGCGGCCTTGACCGGCAACGCCAACGACCCGACCCACGGCAGCGACACGGTCCGGAACCAAACGTATGAGGAGGCGAACACGTTCACCAACTCCCAGGCGTCGATCGCCTCCGGCGAGGACGGGCTCTGGGACTTCGCGCTGGTGGACAGCAGCGCGCCGGGGTCGACGCCGTATTGCTTCCGGGTCGTCCGGTCCGACGGCACGCTCCTGAGCTCGTACGTCTATCCGCAGATCACGACCGCCGGCGCCGGCGGCACCGTGTTCGACATCGTCGACTCGGGCGGCAACTCGGTAGCCAGCCCGTCGTATGCGATGAACGCCAAGACGGTCTCGTTCGACTGCGAGTCGGCGACCGGCACGTTCGGTACCAGCAGCCAGCGTCTCCGGGTGAGCAACGGCGGTACCGCCGAGAACTGGAACCTGACGCTGGCGGCGACGGACGGTCCGACGGACTTCTGGGACGGGACCAACGCCGATTACGACTTCAATGACAGTGGCGGTTCGCCGGCCGGCTGCGGGGATGGGACGGATACCGACTCCCTGGCCGGCCAGCTCACGGTCGACCCGTCGGCGGGGACGATCTCGCCGGAGAGCGGCTGCACCACCACCGGCATCTCGAAGGGCACGTCGACCGCGTACGTCGAGGGGTCGGCCGACGAGGTCACCGTGCTGAGCGGTACCACGTCCAGCGATACGAACTGTTTCTGGGACTTTACGGGGATCGGACTGGACCAGAAAGTGCCGTCCGAACAGCCGTCGGATACCACCTCGATCAACCTGACGCTGACGCTCGCGGTGACCTGAGTCTCGGTCCGCGCCGCTGGACGACCTCTGTAAACTGAAGGTATGAAGTACCGCTGCTCGATGCATCCGGACGAAGTCTCGGACCAGCCGGGTCACTGCACGCAGTGCGGCATGGAGCTCGAGCCGGCCGCGGACGAGGCGGGCGAGCATGCCCACCATGCCGCCGTCGAACGCGACACCCAGATTCGCAGCCGCCTGTGGCGGTTCGTCCTGGCCGGCCTGCTCACGCTGCCGTCGCTGGTCGTCTCGATGACGCCGCTCGCGCTGCCGTACGAAGGCGCGCTCATGCTGGTCACGGTGGGGGTGGTCGTCTTCTGGTTCGGCCGGGAATTCTTCGCCGCGGGCATCCCGTCGTTCGTCCGCCGCGGCCGGCCGAACATGGACACGCTGATCGCCATCGGCACCGCGGCGGCCTGGGGACTTTCGGCGTACTACACGGTGCTGGGTTGGCTGGGGTCCGGTACGGGCGGGCCCGGCGCGATCGACTTCGCCGCGGAACCCGCCGGCCACGTCTTCTTCGAGACGGCGGGCGTGATCGTCACGCTGATCCTCCTCGGCCGCTACCTCGAGGCCCGCTCCAAGCGCCGGGCCGGCGACGCGATCGCCAAGCTGCTCGAGGTCGGGGCCAAGAA